>NZ_DAOSET010000088.1:0-4884 GCF_035363275.1 Methanoculleus sp.
CGTTTCATGTCGTATACTTCCCGTTGATCTCTACGTACTTCTCGGTGAGGTCGCATCCCCACGCCGTCGCCTTTCCGTCGCCCGCGGAGAGATCGAGGTCGAACGCGACGGTCTTCCCGCGCATCGCGTCCTTTGCCTTCACGAGGTCGGCGACGATCTCGCCGCTGAGAACGAGCGGTGTCTCCCCGACCGAGAGGGAGACCGCGTAGGGGTCGAACGCCACGCCGGCCCTCCCGGCGGCGGCGACCACCCGGCCCCAGTTCGGGTCTTCGCCGTAGACGGCGGTCTTGACGAGCGGGGAGGCGACGATCGTCCGCGCCACCTCCGCGGCCGCGTCCTCGTCGGGAGCGCCGCGGACGGTCACCGCGAGGAGTTTCGTCGCGCCTTCGCCGTCGCGGGCGATCTGGACGGCAAGGTCGCGGCAGACAGCCTCGATCGCCTTCGCGAGTTCGTCCCGATCCACGTTCCCTGCGGCACCGGTCGCGGTGCAGAGGGCGACGTCGTTCGTGCTCGTGTCCCCGTCGACGACGACCCGGTTGAAGGACCGCCGGGTTGCCTGCCGGAGGATCTCCTGGAGGACCGGTCCCTCGACCTCCGCATCGGTGTAGAGGAACGCAAGCATCGTCCCCATGTTGGGGGCGATCATCCCGCTCCCCTTGGTGATCCCGCCGACGGTAAACGACTCCGTCTCGACGAGGGCGTGCTTTGCGAAGGTATCGGTGGTCATGATCGCCTTCGCCGCCGCGTCCTCGGCGTCACCGCTCCGGGCAAGCAGCGGGGCGACCCGCCCGCACTGGTCCCGGATCAGGGGGAGATCGAGGTAGCGGCCGATCACCCCGGTGCTCGCGACACCGACCGACGCCGGGTCGAGGCCGAGGGCTCCGGCCGCGATGGTGCACATCTCCACCGCGTCGCGGTATCCCCGCTCGCCGGTGTAGGCGTTCGCGCACCCGCTGTTCACGACGACGGCGTCAAGAGTGCCTCGCTCCATCCGTTCCATCATCACCTCGACCGGGGCCGCCCGGACCTTGTTCGACGTGAAGACCCCGGCCGCCGTCCCGCTCGCCCGGATCAGGGCGAGCCCGAACTTTCCTTCCTTGATCCCCCAGGCACCGACGCCTTCGACTCCACAGATACTCTTCATGCTTCTTCTCCCGATGACACCCCGATACCCCGGACGATGTCGGCCCGGGTGACGATCCCGACGAGTCTTCCGTCGCGGAGCACCGGGAGGCGTGCGATCCCCTCGTGGAGCATCTGAGACGCCGCGTCGACGATATCGGCATCCTCGTCGATGGCGACGACCGGGCTGCTCATCACCCGCCGCACTTCCATCTCCCCGATATCGGCAAGCGCCCGCTTCGTCTTCTCCCAGTTGATGAACTCCCGGACCGGGACCTCGATCACCTCGAGCGGCGAGGGGAGCCAGAGGTCGTCGGAGAGGTCGCCGACATCCAGGAGCGAGAGGATATCGGTCTCGGTGACGATTCCCGCCACCCGGTCGCCGTCCATCACGGGGAGCCCGCCGATATGGTACTTCCGGAGCAGTCCCGCCGCCTCGCGCACCGTTGAAGCGACCCGGACGGTCACGGGGTCCGGGGTCATGATCTCCCTGACCTTCATCGCCATCACCTCACGGGAGCATCCCGGCGCTGCGGAGACCGTCGTTCTCCGCAAACCCGCACATCAGGTTCATGTTCTGGATCGCCTGACCACTCGCGCCTTTGACCAGGTTGTCGATCGCCGAGACCGCGACGACCCGGTCGCCCTCGCTCTCGACGGCCACGTCGCAGAAGTTCGTCCCCCGGACGGCGGCGAGCGTGGGTTTCTGGTAGCGGACGAAGAACTCGTCTGCATAGAACTTCTTGTAGAGCGCCTCGACCTCGGCCTGCTCCATCGGCTCGTTGAGGAGGATGTGGGCCGTCGTGAGGATCCCGCGGTTCACCGGGAGGAGGTGGGGCGTGAAGTAGCACCGGGCGGTCGAGCCGAGCCGGGCGGCCTCCTGCTTCATCTCGGCAAGGTGGCGGTGGCTCGTCCACTTGTAGGCGCTGAAGGTGTCGCCGACGTTTCCGTAGTGGGTGGTCGCGGAGGGCGTGTTCCCCGCCCCGGAAACCCCGGTCTTTGAGTCGTAGATGATGGTGTGGGCGTATTTGGCAAGCGGGGCCGCGGCAAGGGTCGCTCCCGTCGGGAAGCAACCGGGGTTCGCGACGAAGGAGGCGCCGCGGACCTCGTCCCGGTGGAGCTCGCAGAGGCCGTACGGGGCCTCGAAGTAGGCTTCGTGGACCACGCCGTAGGTCTTCTCGTAGACGTCTTTCGCCAGCCGGTAGTCGGCCGAGAGGTCGACGGTCTTGATCCCCCGTTCCGCAAGCGTCCCGGCAACCTTCATCGCCGCCGTGTGCGGCACGGCGAGGAAGGCGAAGTCGGCATCGATATCGCCGGCCTCGGTGTTCCGGAAGACGAGATCGGTCAGCCCCCGGAGATGGGGGTGGACCGAGGCGACGGGGGTGCCGTCCAGCTTCCGGGACGTCGCCGCGACGACATCCGCGGACGAGTGGTGCAGCAAAAGCCGCATTAACTCGCCGCCGGTATATCCGGATGCACCGATGATCGCAATTTCCATACGAAAGAGGTGTCTTTTCTAGAATCTTAAGGCTTTGTGGTAGAGCGCTCGTAAAGCCGGGCGGCCGTCGCCTCGATCTCGTCGCGCCCCTCGAGCCCGTCGAGGAGGTCCTGCGGGAGGGCGGACTTCCCGCGGGTCGCGCCCGTGTAGGCGCCGCAGATGAGCGCGATGGTGTCGGTGTTCCCCCCGACGTGCGCGGCGGTGGTGAGGAGGGCGGTGGCCTCCTTGATGCGGTTGATCAGGAAGAAGGCGAGCGGGACAGTCTGGTAGACGGTCACGCCGCTCCCGATCACGGATAACGCACTCTCGAGGCTGATCCCCTCGTTCGCGAGCCGGACGGCGTCGCGGATCTTGCTGCCGAGGGCGAGGTCCTCGAGGCCGGCGACCTTCGCGGCGATATCGAGGGCGTCGGGGCGGCCGCGGACGGCGTGGTGGACGAGGATCGCCACGGTGACGGCTCCCGCGTGTGCGGCCGGGTGGGTGTGGGTGACGCTGCAGGCCTGGACCACCCGTTCGGTGACGTCGACCGGGTCGCCGTAGGCGAGCCCGAACGGGACGGCGATGCCGGTGCAGCCGGCGGTGTTGGAGGCGACGCCGCCCGGTCGCTCGCCCGAGAGGAGGAGGTGCCGGCACGCGGCGTCCACGGCGGCATCGGGGAACCGGAGGTCCTCGTTCATGTACATCCGGACGAGGGCGGCGGCATACTCCCCCTCCGAGTAACTGCCGTCGGCGAGCATCCCGGCCACCAGGAGCATCATCTGGGTGTCGTCGGTGAACTGCCCGGGTTTCAGTCCCGCGTTCGGGTGCCCCCGCCACGCGCGGCGGTATCCTTCATGGAGGCGCTGGAAGTCGGGCGGTGTGCTCTCCCGCGCCATGCCGAGCGCATCCCCGATGGCGGCCCCGAGCAGGCAGCCTTTGAACTGATCGAGCATCGTTGAGTAGTATCTCTCGTAAGGTTCCTCTTAAGGGTTGTCATACGGGGGCAGCAGGGATCCGGCCGGGTCTCCCGTGTTCGGGCGCGAAGTCCTCGATGGAGGCCCGGGGCGGATCTCCACGGCATACTTCCGCGTGGACCGCGATATCCTGATACTCAAGGAGGAGGTCGTTGATGCGGGATGGAGAGTTGTTCAGACCTGGATGCCTGCCCGGAAGGCCCGAGGTAGTTCACAAGAAGGTTTATCGAGGCGACGGATGAATAATCTCCAATGGAGGCCCACGATATCCGGATCAGGGAGCGGATATTGCAGAAGACGGAGGTGCTCATCGATCGGATCGAGTTTATCGAGCGCCACCTGTCCGATGCTGTCGTGAGCGACCGCATCCTGCGCAAGGCACTCTACGATCAAACAGGCAGGGAGCCCACGACTTCAGTCGTGGGATGAATGCCGCCGACAACCATATCTAAGCATAAGTCAATAGAGTGTTACAATCCGTAGAACGTATCGTTACCGGATCTATCCGACGAAATCTCAGGTCACTCAGTTAGAGCGGACACTTGAGATTTGCCGGTGGATTTACAACGACACGCTCGCATTGCGAAAGACCGCCTGGGAACAGGAACAGCGTTCGGTTTCCTTGTATGAAACAAACAAGATCCTGACTCAGTGGAAACGCGAACGGCCTGAACTGAAGGAGGTCTATGCTCAGACCCTCCAGAACGTCCAGGTTCGGGTGGATCTCGCGCTCAAAGCCTTCTTCCGGCGAGCGAAAGCCGGGGAGAAACCCGGCTATCCTCGGTTCAAAGGGAAGGGGCGGTATGACAGTTTTACGTATCCGCAGGCTGAGAAAGGCGGGTTCAAGTTCGTTGGGAACCGGATCAATCTCTCGAAGATCGGGGATGTGAAGGTCGTCCTTCACCGCCCGATCAAAGGGACGATCAAGACCCTCACGATCCGGCGGTCGGCAACCGGGAAGTGGTATGCCTGCTTCTCGGTCGAGTATGATCCCGATCCAGCACCCAGGAAGGAGACCGCAGTCGGGGTAGATGTAGGTCTCGAATCTTTCGCCACGCTCTCGAATGGGGAGAAGATCGAGAACCCTCGGTTCTTCCGCACCGACGATAAGGCTCTTGCCAAGGTGCAGAGGAGACTCTCGAAGGCCGAGAAGGGCACTCCAGAGCGGAAGAAGGCCCGGAAGATCGTCGCGCACGTTCACGAACGGATTGCTAACAGACGGCTCAATTTTGCTCATCAAACCTCCCGGAAGGTGGTGAACAGGTTCGGGACGATTGTGTTCGAGGATCTGAATATCAGAGATATGCAAAA
>NZ_DAOSET010000089.1:0-4810 GCF_035363275.1 Methanoculleus sp.
CCCTGTCCAGGATGCCCCAGGGGCTGACGACGAGGGCTTCCGGCGCGAGATAATCACGGTAGAACTCTACGTCCCGGGTGTCAGCAGCCTTCCAGGCTCGCTTCTCGATATCGGAGAGAACCGCTAACAGGTCTTCCATAGAGAGCATGTGAACGCATGGGACGATAATAACCGTTTCCCATGTCAACCCGGATGCAAACCCTCTTCGCCTCGCCGGCAAGAGAGGTACCCCATGACCGGGATCACCTTCACCCCCGTCGGCACCGTCCGCTCCCCGTTCCACGACCCCCGCAATATGCCCATCCAGCCCCTTGGCGCCCGGGGGGTCCGGGGCACCATCGAACTCGACCCGGTGTATGCCGCCGGACTAAGAGATCTCGCCGGATTCTCGCGGATCATCCTCCTCTACCACTTCCACCGCTCGGAGGGGTACGCGCTCGAGGTGGTCCCGTTCCTCGATAAAACACCGCACGGCGTCTTTGCGACCCGGGCGCCCCGCCGCCCCAACGCCATCGGGCTCTCGATTCTCAGACTGGTCGCCGTTGACGGCACGACGCTCACCGTCGAGGACGTGGATATCCTGGACGGCACCCCGGTCCTCGACATCAAGCCCTACGTCCCGGCGTTCGACGCCTACCCTGACGAACGGTCCGGGTGGCTGGCCACCACCGGCGATGACCCCCGCACCGTGCGGTCGGACGACCGGTTCTGCTGACCGGCACAGCATTTATCCGGCTCCCGGCCGCAGGGGCGAATCGATGAATGCCGACGATATCCGGGAAGAACTCGTCTTTGTCGCCCGGGAAGCCGCCCTCGCCGCCCGGTGCTCGGGATACACGCCGACGCGCTTGTCCCCCTTCTCTTCTCGCTCCGCTACGGAGGCGACTGGAGCTACGCCGCGGAGGGGGTCGCTGCGGGCAATTCCTCCCCCCGCTTGCGCAGGGGGTCTCCTTGCCCGTTCGAGATGAATCCATCATCTCTTCACCTCATCGCCCCGACCGGTCGCAACGTCGACGGGGGCACGGCACCCATGTACCCCGGAGGGATAAGTACTCCGGTCAGGAGAACGGAGACGACGTCTCCTGCCGGCAAGACCATTGAGGACAAAGGACACCGGTTCCACCGGATTTCGGGGCCGTGCAGCAGAATTCCGCCCGATGAGGCAGCCGGCAGAGCGCCCCGCCGGTCGGGATATCTGCGGGGGGAACTCCGGGCTTCCAGTTCAGGTGAGGGAAACCGTTCCCTCACAGGGAGGCCTGAACAGTGATCAAGAATTTTGTATCTGTGGATCAGAGCTTCGAGAATCGGCTCTTCGGCGCACCGCACCGGGGGCACCGCCAGGTGTCCGGAAGGTCTTCGAAGGCCGTATTCGCCGCGACGCCATGGGCGGAGTCGCCAATCGCAGGGTTATAGACGTAGCCGCAGAGATTGCACCGGTAGGAATCCATCGAGCATTCACCTTCTTCCCCTCCCGGCTCGCGGCCGGCGGGGGCACAGACTGATCGTCGACCCCTGAGAGGATAAGCGCTCCGGTCAGGGGGCCGGGAAGTAGAGTTCCTTTCCGGTGCAGCCGTCGAGGACGATCGAGCGCTCCCCGTGCTCCGACACAAACCGGATCGCGTAGACCGGGTAGTAGATCGTCTGAAAGTCGACGATCTCCGCCGTCGGCTCAAGCCCCTTCAAGACGGTCCGGAACGAGGCCTCCGTAACCTTCGCCCCGGGGCGGGTACCCCGGAACGGCTCCATCGGGAGGTCCGCCCCCCGCCGGAGGGCGGAGAGCGCCGGGATCTCTTCAGCAAGCAGGGGCACGTAGACCACCGCATCGCCCATCGTCTTCATCTCCGTGATGAGTTTCGCCTTCGTCAGGCTTTTTAGGGCTTTCTTCACCACGTCGGGCGCAAGACGGGTCTCGGCCTCGATCTCGATCTGTGTCGATCCGCCATTCGCGAGCCCGGTGACAACCTTCACCGCGGCCTCGTCAAGCCCCAGGAGTTCCGAGAACCCCGGCCTGACCGTCAGCCCCCGGTCCACCTCAACGACGCTGCCGGTCTCGCCGTCGATGACGAACGATGCCGTCCTTGTCGCCTTCCGGATCAATCCGCCGATGTAGCGGACCTCAACCCGGTGAAGCGGCCGGTAGACCAGAACACCCGAGACGATCCGCTCTTCAGGCTCGAGGAGAAAAAATCGGCGTTTCCGTCTCGCCATGGCAATATCAAGTGCCTCCTCGCGGAGGAGCACCGGGACCACCGCCTCACCGGAGGCGGGCGGCTTCACGTCCACCGGATCACTCTTCGGGGGCGGATCGCTCTCACGCGGTGGATCGCTCTTTGGGGGAGTACGGGTCTCGGGCAGGGCCGCCGGCATGACCGGAGGAGCGGGCGTGAGGCGGGGTGTCAGCCCCCGGTGCTCGCACAGCCGCTGCCCGAAGCGCATCTTCACTTTCTCCCGGGAGAGCCCGCCCATGACGAAGAACTCCCCGGGCTCGAGATCCGCGAGTTCTTCGACCTCTTTGCGGGACGAAAAGAAGAGGCTGACCGCTTTTAAGTCGTTCTCGATCGAGAGTTTCCCGATGATCTGGCTGTTGCACTGTGAGAGGACATTCTTCGTCACGAGCGACGGCCGCTGGGTCGCGACTAAGAGGCCGAGCCCGCGCTTGCGCCCCCGGCGGGAGATCTCCTCGATCTTCTTGATAGAGGTCCCCGACTGGGGAATGAACTTATCCGCCTCCTCCACGATCAGCAGGAAGGGCTTCTTTAACTCGCTCTCCAGGTCGTAGAGAACATCGGCGAGGAGGACCACCTGTTCCTGCATATTGGTCTCCGAGACGTCGAAGATCACCGCCGACCGGGAGCAGATCGCGCTCTGCATCAGTTCCCGGAGGTTCGCCCGCCCGATATCCACGTCGCAGTCGTTCCCTGAACCGATCCAGAGGAGAGGGAACCGGTCCCTGAGCGAGGAGTACTCCCCCTCCGTGTCGATGAGGCAGAACCCGACCCGTGCCTGCAGGAGCCGCTCACAGAGGACCGCGATGCCCCAGCTCTTCCCGGCACCCGACTGCGCGATGATACAGGTCCTTCCCGTGACCAGTTCCTGGGCATCGACGGCAATCTCCCGTTCACCGGCCCTGCCGATTGCGAGTTCCATCCGATCAAGAGATCACAGGATGTCGGGAGTTTTAACGGTTTCTTTTGGAACCAGAGGGCCACGTTTGCAATATACGTCACCCGTTATCAGACGTTGTTTCTTCGGAGCGAGAGGAGAACGCCGAAGGCCGAGAGGACCGCGAACGCGAGGAAGACCAGCCGGAGGCTCAGCAGAAACTCCGGGAATACCGCCGGCGTAACGACGGTCGCCCCCATGATGACCGCAAAAACCACGAGCACCGCTCCCATGCTCAGCATCATGCCGAGCGACCGCACCATTGCCGTCATCGCGGATGCGCACCCGTAATCCCGCTTCGTGACAGAGCCCATGATGGCGGTGGTGTTCGGGGATGAAAAGAGCCCGACCCCCACACCCAGCAGGACCAGAAGAGCGACAATCGCGGCGACCGGCGTCGTCGGAGAGAGGAGGGAGAAGCCGAAGAGGGCCACGGCCGAGAGCGCGATCCCCACCGAGGCGACGACCCCGGGCTGTATCCGGTCGGCGAGGCGGCCCGAGACCGGGGCGACGAAGACCTGGATCACCGGCTGGACCAGGAGCAGGGTGCCCGCGGCGACGGGTGCGTAGCCCCGGACGTACTGAAGGTAGAGGGAGAGGAGGAACCCGACCGCATACGTGGCGCTGTAGTTAATCAGGGCGGCACCGTTCGAGGCGGCAAAGACCCGGTTCTTCTCGATGAGCGATACCGGGAGGAGGGGGCAGGGCTGCCGCCGCTCCACCCGGAAGAAGACCACCCCAAGGACGACGGCTGCCGCGAGGAGCGCCAGACCGACCGGGGTGGTCGCAGAGGCCAGGCCCAGGAAAAGGCAGAGGATCAGGGCGGAGGAGAGGACCATCCCGGGAGTGTCGAAGTGCTCCTGCTGCTGCTCGTTCAAGAACGCCGGGAACTTTTTCGCGTAGAAGAGAGCCGGGACGGCGAGGAGCGCGGTCATGATGAAGATGCTTCGCCAGCCGAAGAACTGGGTCAGGACACCCCCGAGGAACGGCCCGAGCGAGAGCCCGGCGTAGACGGCGGTGACGTTCAGCCCGATAGCGGTGCCACGTTCGCCGGGCGGGTAGAGGTGGGTGATCAGGGCCACGCTGTTTGCGTAGATCATGGCGCCGCCGGTCCCCTGCAGGAAGCGGAAGACGAGGAGCAGTTCGAGCGTGGGCGTGAAGATGGTGAGGAGGGAGCCGGCGGTGTAGACGACGACCCCGAGCAGGAAGACGGTGACCTTCCCCCGTGAGTCGCCGAGCCTCCCTGCCGGGAGGAGGAAGATGACCGACGCGAGGAGGTAGGTGCTGGAGATCCAGGCGAGCGCGGCGGCGTCGGCAGAGAACTCACCGCCGATAGCAGGGAGGGCGAGGTTGATCGCGGAGCCCGTGAACGGGTTGAGGAACGTGACGACGGTGACCAGCAAGAGGATGAATCTTCGCGAGTAGGGTTTTTCGTCTTCCTGCTTCATTGCCATCGCCCATACCCCCTGCCGGGAGTGTATGACTAGGTATTTGCGGCAAACGCAAATAAGGACACTGCTGCTGCCCGTTTAGATCCCTGCAGTATCTTTTAATGAGAATACCTCCCCAACATCCCCGGGATGCCTCAACCACCCCCGGAGACCCGGCAGGAGGTCCGCGACCTCTCGATCCGGCTCATCCTGCTGCT
>NZ_DAOSET010000090.1:0-4727 GCF_035363275.1 Methanoculleus sp.
TGTGGGGCTTCCTCTAAGTACAACTCCGTAGCCTCTTTGAGGTTGGCTACCGCCTTCGCACCTCTGGTGCTCGAGCTCCCGCCCTTACGGCCGGTCGCACTCCTCTACCGTCCGACCCTGGCTGACGGTGCCGACCTCCGGGCACTCCGCGACGTACATATCCTCTTCCCTGTAGAGCACGGCCGTGAACGTCCTCATGATCTCACCGATAGAATAGCATCTCCCTTTGTGGTGATAATACTGACCGACGTGTTCGAGTGGTCATCTCGCCTGCTCGGAAGAGTTCAAACGCGGGTTCAAATCTGGATCCCGGGAGACGTCCCCGGTCGTCGGGCTGGAGAGGGATTGCGGTACCCACACCCTCCAGGCGTCTATTGCACTCCTATCCCCCGCCCAGCACCCGCACAATCACCGCCAGCACCCCGCCGGCCCCAGCGCTGATCGTCGAAACTCTCCACTCTCGCCCACCTTCTCCGCCCGAGAGCCGCTCCAGCGCCCGGATCCGCGCCTCAAACTCCTCAAGTCGCAACTCGCACCTTCGGTGCTCGAACTCCGTTCCTGCGGAACATCGTTCCTCACGGTGCTCCCGCTCCGCCCCTGATGGAGCATCGCGTCCGGCAGATCCACTTCACATCCCGGTTCGTCTCACAAGACCGAGCTCCCGGGTGGTCTTTGCATCGGTCATCCTGGTAAGCCTCCTGGTGAACACTACGATGCCGAAGAGAAAAAGCCTGATCGTAAGGGTTATATCGGTGAATTAAAGCCCAATCCGGGATCCCCGATAAAGTCAGACTGATATCCTCTCCCGTCCACCCTATAATTGTCTGTCATATTCCCGGGAGCATACAGGCAAAAAGGAGAACAAACCCATGGCAGACTTCGTGCAGAAGACCGTGAACAAAACGGCGGTCCGGGACCTCACCGTCCCGATCGCTGATGTAACGTCGTTTAACACCCTCGTCGAGAGCGTCATCACCGACAACCCCTTCGGGTGCGTCGAGCATACCGACGCCGACGGCGTGCTCGTCGCCCCGGTCATCCGGAACCGCGAGCACTATACCGCGAAGGTGAACTTCGTCGACGAGGCTACCGGCAAGCGCGTCGGGACCGTCTCCCTGCAGTCCCCGACGATCGCTGCGTTCAACGCGAACGCCGCGGAAGCGCTCGACAACGCGGCCCTCGAGGCCGCGATGGGCGGGGTGGCCGAGCGGAACTTCGCCGGCGAGACCTACTACGCCCAGCTCAAGTGCCACGACAACTCGGGTGACGACTATTATGTCACCTTCACCCGGAAGACCGTCCGGATCTCGTCCTACCAGGACGATGCCATCCGGACCGCGGTTGAGACCTGGGCGGACGCCGTGCCCGCCCTGGCGTGAAGGGGACTCTTCCCCCTTCACTTTCAGCCCCGTGCGACCTTAACGGACCCGAATCGGCATCATACGATCACTCTGCCTCCGGCGCGTCTTTTGACCATTCGATCAATCTCTTCTTGAGTTCCTCTTTTGAAGGAAGATAGACCTGATACCGGGATAGACATTGGCATCTTTCGGGAGAGTGAGTTCTACCAGTGCGTCGTTCTTGATCTTGCACAGGATGATCCCGACGGTCGGATGTTCGTCATCGAGTTTGACTTCCCTGTCAACTGTAGTTGACATACATCTGCATCTGGCCGAGATCGCCGTGGGTAATCTTTCCAATCTTAAGGTCGATCAGGACATAGCACCGGAGGATACGGTTGTAGAAGACGAGATCTACGAAGTAGTGGTCGGCATCGAAGGTAAGCCGCTTCTGTCGCGCTTCGAAGAGGAAACCTTTGCCCAGTTCAGAAACGTCTCCAGTTTGTCGATGATGGCTGATTCGAGATCGGCCTCTCTGTAACTGGCCTTCTCGTCCAGGCCGAGGAATTCAAGAACATACGGATCTTTAAGCATATCCTGTGGCTTCTCGATGACGTGGCCGGTGCGGGCGAGGGCCCTCACACCGCTCCTGTCCCGGCTGAGCGCAAGCCGTTCATACAGGCCGGTGTTGAACTGCCGTTTAAGTTCTGAGAGCGACCAGCGGTTCTGTTGAGCCTCGATCTCGTAGAACCGGCGCTCTTCCTGGTTGCCGATGTTCATCAGGAAGATATAGTGAGACCAGCTGAGAGCAAACCGGGCAACCAATTGTGCAGACGGTGTCTGCGCAATTGGTTGCCCGGTGGAAACGGCCGCATCGGATTGGCACGATACTGCCGGGGGAGCCGATCCGCAGTATTCAAGGTAGAACCGGCGCATATACTCAAGATTTCTTTTAGAGAACCCTCTCCCAAACTCTTCGGTCAGCTGACGTGAACGTTCCTGTATGGTCTGTTTCCCATACCCTGCCTTCGGCTTCCCTTCCTGCTCATGTTCGACGATCCGCCTGCCGATCTCGAAGCTCGTGACGACCTGTATCGAGTTGACGTTCTGCGCTACGGCCAGACGGGCTTGCTGGACGATATCGCGGATCTCTCTATGAGAGGAGAAATAGTCTCTTCCAGTTCTCTTCCGGCCGTTCTCCCTGCTGGCTTATCCGATGTATCTCCTCCTCTATCTGTTCCCGTTCACGGCAGGCGGTTGAGACTCCATTGGGGCCTGGCCCCAGGATTGTCTCGATCGAGGTCCTCATCGGCGTATGCCGGGGGATCTTGCCCGAGCAGTTCCTCCCACTTCCATCAGCATCGCCGGTTTCACCCTATTACCAGGAGATCGAGAGGAGAACCGATAAACGTGGCGGTGAGATGCCCTCTGTTCCCGATGACGGGTGCGCTTATCCCGACGGCGTCCCCGCGCTGCGCTGAAGGGGATCCCTCCCCTTCACTTTCAACCCGCGCACGGCTCCTTGTTATCCACTACTTCTTCTCCAGTCTCTCCTATGACGCATTCGCCCCCTCCCCGCAGCGAGCAGACCCTCTTCCGCCACCCTGACGCCTTCGAGCTCACGGATCGTCTCTCCGATCACCTCCACCACCACGGCGCCCGGAACTCCTCCGGTCCTCCCGGGACAGGAGCTCGTGCTCCACACTCATTTAATACGTTGAACGATCATGCAATATATTGTATGCTTCGGGAGTTCGAGACGTTCGTCGGGTTCCGGGTCCTTGCCTGGTTCCTCACCCACCCCACGGGCGAGATCCACATCAACAAACTCGCCCGGGAGATCGGGGTCAGCCCGGGAAGCGTCAAAGCGTATGCCGATGCCTTCGAGCGCGACGGGTTGATCACCGTCACACGCCTCGGCACCGCACGGCTCCTCTCCCTCGACAACGACTCCTTTGCCGTCCGGGAGTTGAAGCGGGCCTGCATGGCCCTCCTCCTCGTCCGGGCCGGCATCGAGGACCTCGCCCCCGAAAGCATCGCGGTCGCGGTCTACGGGAGCACTGCGGCGGGGACCTTCGATGAGCAGAGCGACATCGACATCCTGATCATCGGCGACGAGAGCCAGGTCGACCACGGCCGGGTGCCGGCACTGGAGGCGGAGACCGGCCGCGAGGTGCAGGTGACGGTCGTTCCCTACTACCGATGGGAGCTGATGAAAGAGGAAGGTGACCGGTTTGCCGCGAGTGTCCTGCAAAACCACATGCTTGTTCGAGGGGCTCGCCTATGAGGTGGCAGGAGTGTGTCGACCGGGGCCTCATCCGCCCCGACCGCGGAGCGGTGGAGCGCGTCCCCGGCTCACTTGCATCCGCGGCGAGGTTCCTCCGGGCGGCGAAGAAGAATGTGGTGATCGAAGAGTACGAGATAGCTCACCTCGCCGCGTACAACAGTGCATTTCATAGTGTCCGGACGTTTCTCTACGCTACAGGCTACGTCGAGCGGAGCCACGCCTGCCTCGTTACTGCAGTGCGGCATACATCCGGTGATGACCCTGAGATCGCCGATCTCCTGAACGCCTTTGACAAACTGCGGGTCGCCAGGCACAACGTCCAGTACAGCGGATCGCTTGTATGCGAAGAGGAAGCAGCGTTCTGTATCCGGCTGGCTCACCGGGCCCTCGCTCTGGCCCGGCAGCGGTTCGGGTAGATGCCGGTTCGCCTCAACTGCCTGCCGATCTCGAAGCTCGTGACGACCTGTATCGAGTTGACGTTCTGCGCTACGGCCAGACGGGCTTGCTGGACGATATCGCGGATCTCTCTATGAGAGGAGAAATAGTCTCTTCCAGTTCTCTTCCGGCCGTTCTCCCTGCTGGCTTATCCGATGTATCTCCTCCTCTATCCGTTCCCGTTCAAGACAAGGCAGTTGAGACTCCATCGTGCCTGGCACCTGGCCTGTCTCAATGGCCGTGACATATGTGAAAAATCCCCGGTACTGTGCGGAAAAGAGCCCGAGTAAAGAGAAAGGTTTTTCCTCGTTCCGTATGCACTTCCACGTATGACTCACCGAGCGATTACCGCTCTCCTGATGGCATCCGTCCTGCTCCTCATCGCTGCAGCAGGGTGCATCGCCACAACGGAAGAGAAGAACGAGCCTGTTGCACCGGCCGACGAGGCCTACGCCCGGGGGCTCGCCGAATACGGAGCCGCCAACTACCGGATCGCTGAAGAACGGTTTGCCGAGGCCTACGCCCTCTATACCGGTGCCGGCGATGCGGATAAGGCGCTGACGGCGCGGAATGGCATCTTCCTGGCGAACCGGACGATCATGGAGTTCCCGTTCGACCGTAGCGCCGCAGAGGCGGCGTTGCGGGAGAGGGTCCCCGGGATCACC
>NZ_DAOSET010000091.1:0-4619 GCF_035363275.1 Methanoculleus sp.
TCAGCGCCTCGATTGCGACCTCCTCACGTCCCCGGCCGGTGAAGATGATGAAAGGTACCCGGGATCCTGCTTCCCGGACCTGTTTTAAGAGCTCGATCCCATCCATCTCCGGCATCTGGTAGTCCGAGATGACCGCGTCGTAGCGGCCGGTCCGGATCATGCGAAGCGCCTCGTGTGGGCTTGCGGTGACATCGACGGCGATGCCGTCCTCCCGCTCAAGGAACATACGGCCGAGATCGAGCAGTGCCTCCTCGTCGTCTACATAGAGGATGCGATCAGGGGCGGCTTGGACGTGCATGATGGTACCTATATTGAGGAGGAGTGGGATGTATAAAATACATTTCGAATTAACAGTGCCGTATTCGAGCACTATATAGGTTTATACGGCATTTTACGAGATATTTCATCGATACAGGCCCGATGAGAGGGCAAAATCCAGGAAGCGATCCACCCCTGCGCAAGCACCGTCACGACCCAGCCGACCGCATCTCCAGGTTCGCATGGCTTATGAAGCCCCGGTTCCGGGACGATCACCGACGGCATCGCCGTGTTGCACCGGGAATCCCGGTCCCGGGAGAGCGGGGATCTGCGGCCGAAAGAAGGCGGCACTCCTGCAATCCGGAAGAGTTACTGCTGTCTCTGCGCCAATGCTGTCACATAGGAGCCCGGTGGCCTCCGGCCGGCTTACCGCGCCTTTGCGACCATCTCGATCTCGACCCTCGCCCGTGCGGGGTAGGGCTCGACGAAGTACTCAGCATAGACAGCGTTGACCGTCTCAAAGTCCGCGAGGTCCGTGAGGTAGATCCGGGTCTGGACGACGTCTGAGATGTCGAGGCCGGCTTTGAGGAGGACAGCCCGCGGCAGGGCGGTTGACAGGCCAGTCGGTCTGCCGGGGGGGACGGGCAGGGGCTGAGCCGGGAACCGGTAGAACAGAAGCTTACCCCGATCCGACCCGGAACTGCCCCTTCGGCACCGTGATCTCGAACCGGGCACCCCGGCCCGCTTCACCGGTCTCCCGGATCGTGATCCCGGTGATATCAAGGACCTCCCGGGAGAGGGAGAGCCCGAAACCGGTGTTCTTCCCAAACCCCCGGTGAAAGATCCTCTCCTTGAGATCGGCTGCAACACCGTCGCCGTCATCCTCGCAGACGACGATGCAGTTCCCGTTGTGGATCTCGGACGCAAACCGGATCGTCGTGGTCTTCCCTCCGTGGCGCAGGGCGTTGTCGATCAGGTTGAAGAAGACCTTGGTTATGAGCGGATCGGCAAACACCTCCGTTTTTTCAGGGATCTCATTCTTCAGCACGACCCCGCCAAGGCTGGCGCTCCTGCCCGCACCGTTCACGAGGGGCCGGAGGTCCTGCCAGACGGGAAGGTTCATCCCGACCTCCTCATACTCCTTCGTAAACTGTATCATGGACGAGATCCGGCTGCTTGCCGTGGCGATGCGGGACAGCTGATCCGCCAACGAGGGATCGGGATTCTTCTCGCACAGGAGCGCAACATAGCCGCTCAGTATCTGGAGCTGGTTGTTGATGTCGTGCCGGGTGATACCCGAGAGGAGGTTGAGTTTCTTGTTTGCCTGATGCAGCGCGTCTTCCGCCCGCTGCCGCTCGGTGACGTCCCGAAGCGAGATCAGGATCGACGGAGCGCCGTTAAAGACGATGGCCTTCCCGAGACTCTCGACCCACCGCTCTTCTCCGTCCACCGTGGCGATCCGATAGCGTGCGACGTACCCGTCCATCCCTCGTGTCACATTCTCAAAATCCCTGATAGCATCCTCCTGCGACGCGGGGGCGACGAACTCCATCACGCTCCTCTTCCCGATTAACCCGGCAGGATCACCTGCATGTACAAACCGGCTTGCAACAGGGTTCGCAAAGAGGATCGTTCCCGCCGGATCAAGGATGAGAATGCCGTCGAGGGAGTGTTCCACAAGGGCCCGGAACTTCTCCTCGCTCTCGGAGAGGGCCCCAAGAGCATTCATGCGCCCGATCTCGGCGGCCGCTTTTGCGGCAACGATCTCCAGGATCTCCCGGGCGGACGGCGGCAGGTTGAGCGGGGCCCTGCTCAGGATACAGAGGATCCCGATGACCTGCCCGCCGGCATTCCGCAGCGCGGTCCCGGCATAGCCGCGGATGTTGAGTTCCCGAAGGTCCCGGCTTTCGGGGAAAAGCCGGGCGACATCATCAGGGTAGACGCAGAACCCGGCTTCCGCGGTATCCTCGCAGGGCGTGCCCTTCAGGACATACGAGTGATCGAGGATCTTCTCACCGTCAAGGAACATCGAGAGCAGCCGGACGCGTTCATGGTCCGGCGTGATCTCGCCGATCATGACGCAGTCGGCGCGAAGCCAGGCACTGAGGCTCTCCGTTAGCCGGTCCAGAGACTCCATGCCGGTCGTTCCCACCATACCGGAGACCAGTGCACGGAGCGCCGACTCTGCGGCCCTGAGTTCCGTGGTGTCGCGGATGACCGAGAGTATGGTCGGCGTTTCGTTGAGATCGAAGAGGCTGACGCTGATCTCGAGGATCTTCTCCTGATAGTCTCCCATCCGGTAGCGGATCTGGAAGGTCGCGTGCCTGTCCCGTAGAAGGTCCTCGACAATGCCAGGAGCCCGTTCTTGCATCTCAGGAGTATCGAGATCGACGAGGCTTATGCCCTCGAGGTCCTCGCGGGTCATGCCGAGGATCCGGCAGGCCGATTCATTGAGATCGATGAATCTTCCCGGCCCCCGCGGCGTGAGTTCGTTGACCAGAATGCCGTCGTGCGCATTCTTCAGGATCAGGCGGTAGCGCTCTCCGCTCTCCCGTATCGCCTCTTGCGCCCGTTTCTGTTCCGTTATATCCTCGACCGTCGTGAGAGCGTGAGGTACGCCGTCGATCGGCACGATGCTTGAAGAGAACCGGCAGGTCCGGAGTTCCCCGGCCTTGCTCCGGCACCGGAGTTCTATGCCGTGCACTGAGTGCTTCTCCCGGAGCGCCGAGACAAACCGGGCAAATTCGCCGTCATCGGCAAACAGCCCCAGTCCCCCTGGTGTTTTCCCGATCACTTCCGTCCGGTCATACCCGGTGCTGCGTAAAAACGCATCATTGACATCGGTAAACACACCGCCGGATACCGACGTCAGGGTCAGCGGGACCGGATTACTCTTGAAAACCGTGGCGAATTTATATTCGGAGTCGCGCAATTCTTTCTCCGCCTGTATCCGTTCGGTAGTATCCCTGAACGAGACGAGCAGGGCAGGCGAACCCTTCAGGGTGATCGTTCTCCCGATGCATTCGAGCCACTTCTCCCGGCCTCTCAAGGTGACGATCCTGCAGTTCACCAGGAATCGGTCATCCCCATCCGCAACCCTGCCAAAATTGACGATTGCACGCTCTCTAAACTCCGGGGCGACAAAATCGAGCACGTTGATCCCGTCTTCCGGCTTCAGGTCATCTGCGCTCTCGACGATCCCGGCTGCCCTGTGATTGGCATACAGGAGCCTCCCGGTGAAATCGACGATGGCAATACCCTCGTTTGACTGCTCCACGACCGCCCGGAACATCTCGGTGCTCTCGCGCAGTGCCTGCTCCTTCTGGCTGAGCGTATCGAAACTCTCGCGGAGTTCCTCTTCGGCAACGGTAACCTTCGCGTAGGCAGAACGGAGTTCGTCGACCGCAATTTTGCGCTCCGTGTTGTCAAGAAACGTCTCCAGCAGACATTCCCGTCCATTGAAACTGACCGGAACGACAGACTTTATGATATCCACCAGGCCTCCGTCTGCGGCCAGCAGCGTGCACTCGGCGTTGCCGACATCCCGGTGCAGGTCCGTGATCGGGCACTTTCCCTCTTCCGCCGGACAGATGCAACGGTGGCAGACCCTGTTGACGATCCGGTCCCGGGTTGTCCCGATCATCTCTGCCGCGGCGGGGTTGAGATCGACGATCTCGTGCGTCTTCGCATCGATGACGACGATCCCGCTCTGGACCGACGCATAGATCTGGTGAAGGTAATCGCGGTTTTCGGCAAGTTCCGCCTCCACCTGCCGCTCGCTGGTGACGTCTTTGAGCTCGCTGGTGACGTCTTTGAAGATCCCCCGGGTGTACCGGCATTCTCCGTCCACGATCTTGCTCTCCGCCATACCCTCGACGTAGATCTTCCTCCCGTCGCGGGTTGTAAAGACCGCATCGATGATCCCCACGTTCTCGCCGGAGACCACCCGCCGGAACGTCTCCATGCAGTGGTCGATGCTCTCCTCATGAATCACATCGAATATCGTAAGGTCCGGGAGTTCTTCTGCCGTATACCCGAGCGTATCGAGCCATTGCGTATTGACGAAGAGGAAGTGCCCGTCCGGTCCAACGCTCTGGATAAGGTCGTTCGCGTTCTGGAGGTCATGGTAGCGCTGCTCCCGTTCTGCAAGGGTCGTCTCCGCCCGCTTCCTTCTCACCGCCTGCCGGATCTTGTGCGCGAGCTCGGCGAACTGGGCCACCGGGTTCCCGCCTTTCTGCACGTAGAAGTCGGCACCGTTGTTGATGGCCTCGATCACGACCTCCTCGCGCCCCCGGCCGGTGAAGAGGATGAAAGGAAGGTCGCCGAACTGCTCCCGGACAGCCTTTAAAAACGCGATCCCG
>NZ_DAOSET010000092.1:0-4403 GCF_035363275.1 Methanoculleus sp.
CGCGATGAACCCCGAGCGCGCCCGGGCGATCCGGGCCGAGCGGATGCCGGCCGACACCGACGGCTGCACGATGTGCGGGGACTTCTGCGCATTGAAGATCGTCGGGCGGCACTTTAACTTCTGAGAGAGAGTGGGGGGCGGGGGCGCTCCCTCCGGGATCTCGTCTTTTTTGGGGCATTATTCGCTGGATAGCGAGGGCTGTTTGTATGCATATCAAACTGATATTTGCCCACGACCCGGGTACAGTGGACCGTGGTGGCTATCGCCACGCGCTGCCCCCGCCCCAAGGGGCGGGGAACGACTGGCCGAAGGGTGCGGTGGGCCGAAGGGCCGGAGCTGGAGAAACCCGAAGGGTTTCGAGTCAGGAGTTTAAGCACCGCAGGTGCAAATGAGGAGGCCGAAGGCCGGGCGGGGTGGGGGTACAGGCCTGTATGTAGGGTGAAGACAGGGGAGGGGGAGACCGCCCTCGAAGACCTCCGGTCTTCTCATGCTCACTACGTTCGCACCTCGCACCTGCCGGTGCTCGAGCTCCGCTCCTCCGGAGCATCGCACTCCCCGTCAGCCCCTCCCCCCGTGGCGATACCCCCACGAAAGCCGTAGATGGGGTTGTGCATTGCTATAACGGCAGAACCCCCGCCCTCACAGCAAAAACCCGCACCCTTATCCTCCTCCCCGCCCACACTCACATAAGAGGACACCCCAATGAAACCCGATAACGAGAAACTCATAGACGACTTCCTCGCCCACGCCGACGACCTCGGCGACGACATCGTGGAGGATGTCGAGAAGATGCTCGGCGTCGTCCCGTTCATCTTCTCCATCCTCCGGGAACGGCCCGAGACCTTCGCGCTCTCCGCCGTCGCCGATTACCGGATCTCCCGCCCGGAGTCTCTCGACCCCAAGACCGCGGAACTCATCGCCGTCGCGGCCGCCGCGGGAGCGGGGGCGGATAGCTGCCTGAAGGTCCACATGGGGGCCGCGCTGAAAGAAGGCGCGTCCCGCGACGAGATCCTCGACGTCCTCCAGATCGCCGCCATGATCGGGAAGACCCGGGTCTTTGCTTCCTCCCTGCGGCAGTTCCAGGATGTCTGCGGCAAGGAACAGGGGGCCGGGGAGTAGGCGACCTCCGCCTCACCCCGGGACATGCATGCTTTATGGTCTGATTCAGCCAAAACTCTCTAATGAGCCAGACAAAGGCGGCCCTCCGGGAGCAGGCAAAGGAGGCACGTCTCCTTCTCTCGCCCTCACAGATCACCGAATATAGCAGGAGTATAACGGAACGGCTTCTCGACCTCCTCAACGGCTGTACGACCGTCATGGTCTACGTCGCCAAAGCCCCCGAGGTCGAGACCAGCGGTCTTATCGCCGACCTGAACCGGCGGGGCGTGCGGGTCGTCGTGCCCATCATCGAACGGGAGACCTGCAGCCTCCGCCTCTCCTATCTGCCGGACCCCGCGGCCCTTTCCCCCAGCACGTTCAACGTGCCCGAACCGATCGGCCACGAACTCCCGGCCCGGCCCGAGGAGATCGAGGTGGTCATCATACCGATGCTCGCCTTCGACGCCGAAGGAAACCGGCTTGGCTACGGTGCCGGATATTACGACCGCTTCCTCTCCCGGTACCCCCACCCGCAGAAGATAGGCATTGCGTTCTCCTGCCAGCAGACACCGAGCGTTCCCGTCGACGAAAACGATGTGAAGATGGATTGGATCGTGACAGAAAAAGGGACAACCCGACTGAACGGGAGTAGCATGTCAGAAACATTTAAATAGTTGTCATCACTTACCTATGGTAACCATACGAGGAGGTTATTCGCATGGGTAATACAGAGTATGTTGAGGTGACCATCAAGGAGGCGGCCCACGAGGACGCCGGCCGAGGAATCGGCAGACTGAGCATGGACACCATGAAGGCGCTCGGCCTCGTCAGTGGTGATGTCGTCGAGATCGAGGGACGCCAGAAGGCGGCGACGCTCATATGGCCCGGCTTTCCCCAGGACACCGGTAAGGCGGTCCTTCGCATCGACGGCAACACCCGGAGCAACGTCGGATCGGGGATCGACGACAAGGTCCGGATCAGGAAGACCGAGGCCGGATACGCCAAGAAGGTGACCATCCAGCCGACCCAGCCCATCCGCCTCGTCGGCGGAGAACAGTACCTGGGAAGGCTCCTCCGCGGCCGGCCGGTCACCGAGGGGCAGCACGTCCGGGTCAGCATCCTCGGCAACCCGCTCACGTTCGTCATCGCCAAAGTAGCCCCGAAAGGCATCGCCATCGTCACCGACAGCACCGAGATCGAGCTGAAAGAGACCCCCTACGAGCCCAAGGAAGGGCAGCGCGAGGTAGCGGGCGATGTCCACTACGAGGATATCGGCGGTCTCGATCGCGAGTTGCAGCTTGTCCGTGAGATGATCGAACTCCCGCTCCGGCACCCCGAACTCTTCGAGCGCCTCGGCATCGAGCCCCCGAAGGGAGTCCTGCTCTACGGTCCGCCGGGAACAGGAAAGACGCTGATCGCAAAAGCGGTGGCAAACGAGGTGGATGCTCACTTCGTCACGCTCTCGGGCCCCGAGATCATGAGCAAGTACTACGGCGAGTCCGAAGAGCGTCTCCGTGAAGTCTTTGAGGAAGCGCAGGAGAACGCACCCTCGATCATCTTCATCGACGAGATCGACTCGATCGCGCCCAAACGTGAGGAGGTGAAAGGTGAAGTCGAACGCCGGATCGTCGCCCAGCTCCTGGCCCTTATGGACGGGCTAAAGACCCGGGGCCAGGTGGTGGTGATCGCCGCAACGAACCTCCCGGATATGATCGACCCCGCCCTGCGGCGCGGCGGCCGATTCGACCGCGAGATCGAGATCGGCATCCCGGACACCAAAGGACGGCAGCAGATCTTCCAGATCCACACGCGCGGCATGCCCCTTGCCGAAGACGTGAACCTCGACGACTACGCCCGCTCCACGCACGGCTTCGTCGGCGCCGACATCGCGCTGCTGGCAAAAGAGGCGGCGATGCACGCAATTCGCCGGATCATACCGCAGATCAAGATCGAGGAGGAGATCCCCACCGAGATCATCGACCAGCTCCGCGTGACGAACGAAGACTTCATCGAAGCGCATAAGCACGTCGAGCCGAGCGCGATGCGAGAGGTGCTCGTAGAGATACCCGATGTCAAATGGGATGATGTCGGGGGGCTCGAAGACGTAAAGAGCGATCTTGCAGAGGCCGTTGAGTGGCCGCTCAAATATCCGGAGATATTCGCCTCCCTGGAGACCGAACCCCCCCGCGGCATCCTGCTCTTCGGGCCGCCCGGGACCGGGAAGACACTCCTTGCAAAGGCGGTCGCAAACGAGAGCGAAAGCAATTTTATCTCCATAAAAGGTCCGGAGCTCCTCTCAAAATGGGTCGGGGAGTCGGAGCGCGGCGTTCGCCAGGTATTTCGGAAAGCGAGGCAAGCAGCACCGTCGATTATCTTTTTCGACGAGATTGACGCGCTTATGCCCAAACGCGGATCTTATATAGGATCATCGCACGTAACTGAAAGTGTGGTAAGTCAGATCCTGACAGAGCTCGACGGCCTCGAAGAGCTCAACAATGTCGTGGTTCTCGGCGCTACCAACCGCCCGGACATGTTGGACGAGGCGCTGCTTCGCCCCGGCAGATTCGACCGGATCATCTATGTTCCGCCGCCCGACCGGGAAGGCAGGAAGAAGATCTTCGAGGTGTACCTCAGGAACAGGGAGATCCTCGCAAGCGACGTCAACATCGAGGAACTGGTCGACAGGACCGAGGGTTACGTCGGCGCCGATATCGAGGCACTGGTTCGCGAGGCAAAGATATCCGCCATGCGCGAGTTCATTGCCGCGATGGGCAAAAAGAGCGAGGAAGAACGGAACCAGGCCATCGGCAACGTGCGGATCACCGGAAAACACTTCGAAGACGCCCTCTCCCGCGTGAGAGGCACACTCGATATCGACCGGCTGGAGGAGAACGAACGCCACTCCTGGGAGATCCTCTACAACCAGGAGCAGCGGTCGGCGCTCGAAGATGCCGTCTCGACGATCAACCGTGCCAGGATGCGGGAGACCGGGAAGGTCGAGCAGGAAGTCAAAAATCTGACACAGGCCCTCAAAGACGCGGTCTACCAGAGAAAGAAAGACTTCGGCGAGATCAAACGCCTCGCAAAGGAGTTGAAGGCCAGGATCGAACGCCCCCTGCCGCAGACGGCTATGGCGTTCTGAGTGGCGCCTTCCCCGCAGAAGGGGGGCTACGCGCCCCCCCACCAGCAGAGATGAAATACCAACGTGATGACTATGAGTGACAGCCCAGCAGACATCTTCGAGCAACTTAACGAACTGATGAAACGCCTCATGGAGCAGGGGCTCAAAGAGCAGGGAGATCAGA
>NZ_DAOSET010000093.1:0-4231 GCF_035363275.1 Methanoculleus sp.
GACCCGTGGGCGTTAAGATCGGCGTTCTCGCGCTCCAGGGCGACGTCGCCGAGCATATTACGGCGTTCCGTGAGGCGCTCGCAGACCGGCCGGGTTCAACGGTCGTCCCCGTCCGGCACGCGGCGGACCTCGGGGACCTCGACGCCCTCGCGATACCGGGCGGCGAGTCCACCACCATCTCCCGGCTGATCGGGAAGAACGGGCTTTATGAGCCGCTTGCCGGGTTCGAGGGCGGGATATTTGCGACCTGCGCCGGGATGGTCCTCGTGGCTGACCGGGTGGACGATCCACGGGTGCGGACCCTGGGTCTCATCCCGATGCATGTAGCGAGGAACGCCTTCGGGCGGCAGGTCGACTCCCGTGAAACGTCTCTCAACATCGCGGGCCTTGCCGACCCTTTCCGCGCGGTCTTCATCCGGGCCCCGGTGGCGACGGAGATCGGGAGCGGCGTCGAGGTGCTCGCCCGCATACCGGAGGGGATCGTCGTCGTCCGGCACGGCCGGCACATGGCGTTCGCCTTCCACCCGGAGCTTGGCGGAGATCTCCGCCTGCACCGGACCTTCTTAGAGGGTCTCGGCATATAGGATCCGGGATTCACCTGTTTTTTCGACTCCCGGCGTCGCCTATCACCTGTCTTGTCCAGGCGGTGCCATCGGCGGTCAGCCGGTAGATGATCCAGTTTCCCTGCGCCTCGCCGGCGATCAGTCCCATCTTCTTCAGGACGGAGAGGTGGTAGGAGAGCTTCGAGTCCGCTATCCCGAGCACCGCCTTGATGACACAGACACAGAGCGGCTGCACCGCGAGCATGGCGAGGATCTTGAGGCGGAGGGGGTCGGCGAGTGCGCGAAAAAGAGCACTCTCTCTTTTCAGGAGATCGTCTCCCGGCAACTGCCCCGTCAGCCCTGCGATGCCCCCGCACCGGCAGAGCGACTCCTCGACGTCAGGAGGGAGGGGCAGGGATGCATCCTGGTATTTTTTGTCTTCTGCCATCGGGACATCACACTCGATATTTCAAAAGAATCTGAAATGAAAACATCTATAACCTTTCGCTGCTCTCACACGGCGTACGAACTAACCGTTCAACAGCAGAGGAGAAAAAAGCATGGGCACTATGAGCATCGGTTCCATCGGCGGCAGCAGGGTCGTACGGAGCATCCTGACCGTGGGGGAGAAGGCCGGAGCGGGTCATCATCAGCGATGCGCACCCGTTGGCGCTCGCCGGGGTCAAGCGAAGGCTACGAACGCATCGGATCTTCTCTTCCGACGATCGGCTGTCATCGGCCGGAGGACCTCCCGGGTTTCCACGGTGCTGTCTCTTTTCATCGGTCGACAATGCCGGCCCGATGAGCCGCCGGGACCCCCCATGGGGGTTCGACCCCCTCAAAAAGCCTGCTGAAGGAGTTCGAGATACTCACCGGCGTCCCGGTATTACTGAACACGAGTTTCAACGTGATGGGCGAGCCGATCGTGGAATCGCCGCAGGATGCTATCCGCTGCTTCTTCTCCACCGGTCTGGATTACCTGGTGTTGGGGAATTATATCGTCGGCAAGCAACCTGGCATGCTTCCCGATGTCTTGGCGGTTCGGGCATCCGCAACCTCCTGCAGCTCGCCGGTCTCCCTGGATCGGGAGAGCGTAGAGGATCCGGTTCCCCTGCAGCCCGCCGACGATCAGCCCTGCCTTCTCCAGGACCGGGAGGTGGCAGGAAGGTTTTGAGTCTGCCGGCCCGAGCACCGCTCTGGTGAAGCAGACAAAGAGCGGCTGCACAGGGGGCAGGCTCGCAAGCTCAACGGGAAATGCCCTGCCACCCCCGGTGGCTACCGGATGTCGTCATGCCTGGTGACAACTCCTTCAACTCGTTTTGAAACCAGAACCATTATAGGGTGGTGGCGCTCACACTATTTCAAATAGTATTGAAACAGAGTGGGGCGTAGCACCATGACAGACGACACCAGCAAGAACCCAAAGGAAAGCCTCGCCGGACGGATCAAGAGACTCCTTGCGCCGGAAAACGACTGCGGCTGCAGTTGCAGTTGCGGCGGCGTGAAGGTCGTGTCGAAGAAGACGGACGAGAAGAAAGAGTGACCGGAAGCGGAGAATGGCCGACGAACCGACGACCCTGACCGAGGACGAACTGGTCGAAGAGATCCGTACCTGGGCGGAGAAGTACGCCCGCGAACACGACCTGGTGCTCAACCCGGACGAACGGGTGCGAAACGCTGTCCTCCGGGGGCTTGCCCGGAACCAGCTCAGGCATGGCGAGCGCTTCTGTCCCTGCCGCATCCGGAAAGGCGTGCCGGAAGAAGATGCGAAGATTGCCTGCCCCTGTGTCTACCACAAGGAGGAGATCGCGGTTGAGGGTCACTGCCATTGCAACCTCTTCTTCCGGAAGAGTGCGGTGGAGCAGGGGGGATAAAGACGGCCGACCCCCTGCTGACAGTCCCGATCGGAGTGGAACTCCCCCGGGTGCTGCTGGCTATCCTCATCGTCGCGGTCGCCTTCATGATCGGCGTGGCCCTCCTGATGACGATGAGGAATTTGCTAGCCATAACCGAATACAGCCGTCACTATATGCTGCAGGCGGAGCCGGAGCCGTCCGAAGGGACATGGGGGCGGTGAGGAGCTGAAACGGGCACCGTCACCACGGCCGGGATCGCCTGAATTACACACCGATACAGACATTGGAGCAATGTAAAGGAACTAACTATGATTGACATACTCATCGGCGCCCTTGCATCGGGGCTTGCCTCCGTGCTCGACTACCTCTCGGCGCATGTCCTTACCTGTCTGGTGCCGGCGTTCTTCATCGCCGGAGCCATCGCGGCCTTCGTCAAGAAGGATGCAATACTGAAGTATTTCAGCCCGGACACGCCCAAGCACATCTCCTACGGGATAGCATCGGTCTCGGGGACGATCCTCGCGGTCTGCAGCTGCACCATTCTCCCGATCTTTGCCGGAATCCTCAAGAAAGGGAGCGGCATCGGCCCGGCAACGACGTTCCTCTTTGCAGGTCCCGCCATCAACATCCTCGCGATCATCTACACCGCATGGGTGCTCGGCTTCGACCTCGGGATAGCACGGGCGATCTCGGCGGTCGTGCTCGCGATCGTCATCGGGCTTCTCATGGCGCTGATCTTCCGGTCGACGGACGTCGAGACGCTCAAGAAGAAGGCGATGGCGCCGAGTGTCGCCGGGGCATGCGAGGAAGAGAAACCGCGCTGGGTCACGCCGGCGTTCTTCGCCCTCCTGGTCGGGGTGCTGGTCTTCGGCGCTTCGCCGCTTGACTGGGCGCTCCGGCTCGGCATCGTCTACATTCTCACGCTCGCGATCGCCGTCCTGCTCATTTACTATTACGACCGGGACGAGGTGACCGACTGGGGGATGGAGACCTGGGATCTCACGAAGAAGATCTTTCCGATCCTGATCGCCGGGACATTCCTTGTCGGGATCATCGCCTTCTTCCTCCCGCCGGAGACCTTCCAGCCCTACTTCGGGAACAACTCGCTCGGCGCGAACTTCCTTGCGGCGATCGCAGGGTCGATCCTTTACATGCCGACGCTGCTTGAGGTCCCGATCATCGGCACGACCTTTGGCTACTCGTCGGGGCTGATGGCCAGCGGTCCGGCGCTCGCCCTCCTGCTATCCGGGCCGACGATCAGCCTCCCCTCCGTCCTCGTCATCCACCGGATCATGGGGGCGAAGAAGACAGCGGCCTACGTGGCGCTGGTGGTCGTCTTCGCGACCATTGCCGGGTTCCTCTTCGGGAACGGGATGCTACTCATATAGGGGAGAACCTATGGAGACAAAGAAGAGAGAGAAACCCTGCTGCGCCGCCGAGGCCATGCGCCGGATCCGCCGGATCGATGTCGGCGGGGTCGTCGTTGGGCTTGCGATGCTCGACGGTATCCTGGCCGATACGGTCGCCCTTAACCTCTCTGGCGAGATTGCTATCGGCGGTGAACTGATGAAACAGGTAAAGATCTACAACTACATCCCGAAGGAAGCGGAACCGCTCTACCGGGCGGCGCTCCTTCGTGAGTACCAGAACGAGGTGAAGAAACGATGAAGGTGGAAGTGCTCGGAACCGGCTGCGCCAAATGCAAGCGGCTCGCAAAGAACGTGGAGACGGCAATCAAGGAACTCGGCATCGAGGCCGAAGTCGTCAAGGTCGACGATATCACCGAGATCATGGACCGCGGCGTGATGCTGACCCCTGCCCTCGCCGTCGACG
>NZ_DAOSET010000094.1:0-4063 GCF_035363275.1 Methanoculleus sp.
CTCCCAGTACTCCTTATCTTCAAGCGTTATTGGACGCAGGACCCTGCACGGATTGCCGGCAGCAATTACGTTGTCGGGTATATCTTTCGTCACGACGGAGCCGGAGCCGATAACCACGTTGTTCCCGACTGTTACGCCAGGATTGATGACAACATCAGCTCCAACCCAGACACTATCGCCTATCGTTATCGGTCGTCCGTACTCGAGGATCGCGTTCCTCACCTCTGCGTCGATCGGGTGCGCGGCAGTATAGACGCCGACCCGGGGGCCAAAGAAGACATGATTGCCTATGGTCACAGCGCAGACATCGAGGATGATGCAGTCATAGTTTGCGTAGAAATTGTCGCCGATACGGATTTGACTGCCGTAATCACAGCGAAACGGCGGTTCGATAAAGATGTGATCACCCGCGGATTGAAAGAGTTTCTTGAGCAACTCTGTCCGATATTCCAATTCCTCTTCAGTCGTCCCATTGAATAATCGTGTCAATCTTCTGGCTCTCAGGCGATCCCGCTTCAGTTCTTCGTCGTATGCGAAATAGAGTTCTCCGTGTAACATCCTCTCTTTCTCCGTCATAGCCAGCCTCCGTATATGGATAGAGGATCTGGAGAAAAGTTTGCTCATGGACCACGACCGCCCTGATGTGATCATTCTTATACGCTTGCAGAGGGCAAGCCCGATCTTGACTTCATTTGCCCGATATCGGTAATTCCCGGTCCTGGGGCTGTTTGCGAGAGTTCTCCTGGATCCCTTTGAGATGGAGCAGCCTGGTCCGGAGACTGGGCTGGATGAAATGACAGTAGTCCGGACCTTTCGGGTTTAACAGCCCCTTTTTATCCTATCCGGGTATGTTCCGGGGTCATTCGGGGGGGCATGGTCCCGGAAACCCTCATTGGCTGCAGCGACACCATGTGTATTAAAAGATCAATGCCACAGCCCGGTGCCCGGAGGTTGCGGGATGGAGAGCGTGATGGACAACCTGTGCGGCACGTGCAGCACGGATCAGCACTGTTGTACGTGGTTGAACGGGCTCATGCTGACGGGGCCGAGTATGAAGCACACTTTAAGAATCACAGGAGAACCTTCTCGTGCAGCAGTCCAATGGTATCTACATCGTAACGCCAGGGAATGGTGCAGCCTGTCCGCACTGGAATCATGGCAGCTGCGCTATTTACACGAGCCGGCCGATCGATTGCCGGCTTATATCCCCACATGATGGCACGGGTCGATAGGGGCAGGGATACATGTACGGTCACTCTGAAGATGAGCAAACTCTGCCCGAAGGTTGATCCGCTGGGCGGGTTGATGCCGGAAACCGAGGCACGTGCACTTGTCACGAAGTTCTGGAGCGCAGTTGCCGGGGACGGGACGGATATCATAATTCGGCGCGAATAAGGACTCGTCTCTCGGTTGCGGTCCCGGATTATGGCTGTACTCCGTTGAGATTACTCAATGCCCTCGGATGTTTGCTAGCAGGCGATACGGTGAGAGCGCAAGAGCCCCGGACTATGCCTTATCCACGCTTGATCCCGCTCTTCATCGCCCGGATTCTTAATATCTCCTGACTCTCAGTCCGGGAACCCGGGTAAAGTGACGGTCCCGGGTGACGATCTCGCCGTCGCCGGCGAGCGTGATTGCTGCGATTACTTCGTCGAAGTCCCCGATTGGATTGCCGTTTCCCCGGAGTTCGGCAGCGAGTGCGCCGAAGATCCGGTAGGTCTCGTCCGTGACGGGAAGTTCGATCAGCGCCCGTGTGATCGCTTCGACTTCCCGAATGTTCTCCTGCGCCGATGCCGAGAGGCAGGCTCCGCGGTAGAGTTCGAGGATGTTGATCACCGTGGTGGCAAAGGGCAACCCTTCCTGCTCCATCGCCTCGAGCGTTCTCATCGCCTCCGGGTCGTGCCGGATCAGGTCGACAAGCAGGGACGTATCAAGCGTCGGCATCGAAGTCGACCTCTCGCATCGAAGCCTTCCTCATCTCGCGTGAGGCTTCCTCGACCGAGTCGGCCAGCGCGGGGTTCGGCCCGAACTCCTTGAGGATCTCGGAGAGTTTCTTCTTCGGCGGGGTATACTTCAGGATTACTTCGGAAAAACTCATGTTCGAGGGGCCTTTTAACCGGGAAAGCCTCTCGTATGCGTCGTCGCTAATGCTGATTGTCCTGGTTCCCATGACTGTGTATGTGTATGTGCATGTATTTAGGTTCTTTCGCATCGGGATCTCATTCCTTATAGGACGGCCGACGCTCCGGCCATACACCCAATAGAATGGCCGGATAAGCCTCCCGATATTCGACCGGACGCTTTAGCGAAATGAGAGCGCAGCATTACCTTTTTACGTATCGGAATCCAGTAGCGTTTCATATTCCGGGGAGGGGACCATGGAGAACATCGACTTCGATCACGCCTACTACATCAAGCTGGGAGAGAAGGGGAAGTGGGAGCAATCAAGCATCAAGGAAGGAAAGATGCGGATCGGCTGGACCAATGTCAGCCTCGATGATATCCACCGGGAGAGATGGGACCGAATCGAGGACGCGATCCGGGATAAGGTCAGCAACCCGGGAAGTGCCACCCACGACTTCAACTCCCTCAAAACGATCCACGGCTCGAGCCACGACGATGTATGGATCACGTTCACTGACTCGAAGCTCTGGTGGTGCCGGCTGCAGAACGGCCCGATCCTTGAGGACGAGATCTCTAAATACCGCCTGCTCGACGGCGGCTGGCATGATCGGAGCATCCAGGGCAAATCGCTCCTGGTCAATACGCTGCCCGGCGCCGTTGCCCAGCTGCAGGCCTACCAGGCCACTTCCTGCACGGTCAGGCCGCTCGATACCCTCAGGCGCCTGATCAACGGCGAGCATACGCCCGAGTATGCCGCGGTCGTCGACGCACGGGAAGACCTGGTTTGCCGGACCGAGGCCCTGATCCGGCACCTGCACTGGAGAGATTTCGAGGTGCTCGTCGATCTGGTCTTTTCGGGAGCAGGCTGGAGGCGGAGGAGCGTCGTCGGTAAGGCGATGAAATTTGCGGATATCGAGTTCGAGGATCCGATCAACAGAGAGACCTACCAGGTCCAGGTGAAATCGAGATCGACCCTTCCCGAGTTCCGCGAGTATGCAGAGCAGTTCAATCCGGACGATTTTAAGAAGCTCTTCTATGTTGTCCACTCTCCCGACGACGCCCTGGCAGTATACGAGGCGCCCGCGGAGTCGGGGGTGGTGCTGGTCCCTCCCCGGCAACTCTCCGGGATGGTCGTGAACGCGGGACTGGTTGGGTGGGTGCTGGAGAAGACAATATAGAGCAGATATCATAGTAGCCACATTGAAGATCAGGCCGGTGCATCGCGTCACCTTATTTTTGAAGTTCCGGTGCCGCGACTGAGGGGAGTGTTATGCCGTCTCGATCTCCCTGACCATCAGGGAGATCCCGCCGTCGATGCCCGAAAAGAACGCAACGCCGTTTGTGCTGAACGAATCGTAGGGTAGAATGCCTGCCTGCACAAAGCCGCAGCGTTCAAACGCTCTTCTGGAGGTCGGGCCGGTGCAATCGGCAACCGCCCGGGAAAATCCACGCCTCCGGGCAGAGATAAGCGCACGCCGGATCATCGCCTGCGCCAGCCCGCACCCGCGGTACGGCCGGGCTACGCCGATCTGGAAGATATGCAGCACGGTGCCTGCGGCGATCTTGTCCCGGTCGATGTACCGTCCTTCCAGTTCGTCGAGCATCTCGACTGTTTCACGAAACTGGGCAAGAAACTCCGCCATCGTCGCCCCTTCGGCTGCGAGGTCGCCGGCGAGGTCAAGGCAGAAGATGAACCCGGCGATCTCGCCTGTCCGTCTATCGCGGGCGATATGGCTCAGCTCTTTTGTTGCAAGATGTTCGGCGTACCACCGTGCATACGGCAGAAAGATCTCCGGGTCCGGTGCATGGCGGTGCGTTGTCGGCTCGTCGGCGATGAAGACGTCCGTGTAGAGCCGGGCCGCCTCTTCGACGTCGGCTGTTTCGAGGGGAAGATAGACGGGGGGATGATCAGGGCTGGTGGCGTTTCCGGCGGGCCTTT
>NZ_DAOSET010000095.1:0-3972 GCF_035363275.1 Methanoculleus sp.
CGCCCGGTTATGAGCCGGGCGCTCTGACCGGACTAAGCTACGGGCCCGAGAATTGTGATGCAGCCGGCCTGAATCTGGAAATGGCGCGTTTAGTTCGAATGATCGGGAAATCCCGGACTCTGACTGCATATAAATATTGTTCTTTGATCATAAAAACATTGTGCGCGTTCTGCAGGGCATCCACATGCCCGACAGGCGTAACGTCCGGAACTCCGCCGTCTAAACCTGGGGGCGGCCTCCGGCGCCTGTCTATGGGGCTGCCTGCGAAACGCTCCGGGAAACTCCTTACTGCATCTTCTGGTGCTGCTGTTTCCACTGCATCCAGTTGTTGTAGGCGTTTGAATCCCTCTGCTTGAGGATATCCTGGACGCTGTTGTCGATCTCAGAGGTCGTCATTCCGCTGTGCGTGCTCCCCTGGATCTGCTGGGTGATCTCGTCCGCCAGTTGCTGGTCTGCCCCGGCGTTCTGGATCGACCTCCTGATCTTGTCAGGGTTGAACTGCTCCTCCTGGTTGTTGCTCTTCCGGACCATGGTCTCCTGCCAGGACCGGGACTCCATCTGCTGCTGTTCTGCCATTCTCATCACCACATCAATATCCGTTCTGCCTTCCCGGCGCGGGGTCCGGGTGCCCGTTGTATCCCGGTTCTCTTCCCCCGGATAACGATCTCCGGAAGATTCATCCGGCCCCGCTCCGGTTGCAAGCTGCAGCCTGCCGGGCAACAGTGGGATATCGGATACTTATAAGTTGCGGCTGCCGGCCATCACGTTCTTCCCACCGGAGCAATGGATGAACGGCGCCTTCTTGTGCGACAAAGTTCTGAACGACTCTCCTGCGTGGTCGATACTACCCGGCGGCGCCGATGCAGAGGAGAGTGTCGGCGACGGTTAACCCAGGACCGCCCGGTTATGTGCCGGGCGCTCTGACCGGACGAAGTTACGGGCCCGGAAACAGGCGTCCCGGTCTATGGAACCGCTGCCGTTCTCAAAAGCGGTCCTCTCTACACCACCTGAACGCCCGGGTCGGCCCTCTTGATGGCCGAGAGCACCTCCTGCACCTTCTCATCCATCAGGGCCTTCGTCTCCGCCTCCAGGTTCAGCCGCACCACCGGCTCGGTGTGGGACCGGCGGATGTTGAACCACCAGTCCGGGTAGCCCACCGTCAGCCCGTCGAGGTGGTCCTGGTCCGCGTCCCGGTAGTGCGCCTCAAGCACCGCAAAGACCGCCGCCGGATCGCTCACCCGGAGGTTGATCTCCCCGGTCGAAGGGTAGCGGTCGAGCGGCCGGATGAGTTCCGAGAGTGTCTTGCCGCTCGCGGCGATGATGTTTGCGACGAGGACCATCGTCACGAGCCCGTTGTCGGTGAAGCCCATCTCCCGGTAGTAGTAGTGCCCGGAGAGCTCCCCGGCAAAGAGGGCGTCCTCCTCGCGCATCCGGGCCTTGATGAAGGCGTGGCCCACCCTTGACCGGACCGCCCTCCCTCCGGCCTGCTCGATCGCCTCGACGACCGCCCGGCTCGACCGGAGGTCGTAGAGGATCGCCGCCCCCGGGTTCTCTTCGAGCAGGTATGCCGCGACGAGGCCGGTCACCAGGTCCTCCCGGACGCGCTCGCCCCGCTCATCGATGAACCCGCACCGGTCGGCGTCGCCGTCGAACGCGATCCCGAAGTCCGCGCCCTCGGCCACGACCCGGTCCTGGAGCTCGCGGGTGGTCTCGGGGTCGAGCGGGTTTGCGTGGTGGTGGGGGAACCGCCCGTCGGGCTCGAGATACATCGGTACCAGCTGCCACGCCGGGACCCGCTCAAAGAGCCGGGGCACCTCCGGCCCGGCCATGCCGTTGCCCGCATCCACGACGATCGTGAGCGGCCGCGGGTTCCGGACGAACCCGGCCACCTTCCCGATGTAGGAGTCGAGCATAGCGATCCGGCGGCAGGACCCGCCGGCCCGGGCGACCGGCTCCTCCTCGACCCGTGCTTCAAGCAAAGGGAGGTCCCGGTCACCGGAGAGGGGGATGGCGTTCTCCCGGTCCAGCTTGAGCCCGTTCATATCCCCCGGGAGGTGGGAGGCCGTCACCATCGCCCCGCCGTCGAATCCCCCGGCCGCAACGGCGTAGTTGAGGAGCGGGGTGCTCACCTCGCCGGCATCGGCGACCTCCGCCCCGGCCGCGACCGCCCCGCGAGTGAATGCCCGGGAAAGCGACGCCGACGAGAGCCGCATGTCCCTCCCGACGACGATCCGCTCCGCCGCGAGGAGCCCGACAAAAGCGTTCCCGATCCGCTCCGCCGTCGCCTCGTCGAGGGCGTCCGGGTAGCGCCCCCGGATGTCATAAGCCTTGAAGATCCCGGCCATTCACGCCTCCCCCCGGAGCGGCGAGATCTCCCGCAGCCGCCCGATGATGCCGGGCAGCACTTCGAGGACGTAGTCGACGTCCTCCTCGGTGTTCCGGTGGCCGAGGGTGAGCCGGAGCGAGCCGTGGGCGTGTTCGGGCGGAAGGCCGCAGGCCGTGAGGACGTGCGAGGGCTCAAGCGACGCCGAGGTGCAGGCGCTCCCGGTCGAGGCCGCGATGCCGAGGGCGTCGAGCATGAGCAGGATCGACTCCCCCTCGACGTAGCGGAACGCGACGTTGACGTTGTTTGCGAGCCGCTCGGTCGGGTGGCCGTTCAGCCGGGTATCCGGGACGGCGTCGAGGATCCCCCGGATCAGCCGATCGCGCATCGCGGCGAGCCGGGGGGCGTTCTGCGGCATCTCGCCGACCGCAAGCTCGATCGCGCGCCCCATCCCCACGATCCCGGGGACGTTCTCGGTCCCGGCCCGGCGGCCGCGCTCCTGCGCCCCGCCGTCCATGAACGTCCCGATCCGGGTTTTCCGTCGGATATACAGCGCTCCCGTCCCCTTCGGCCCGCCGAACTTGTGGGCGGATATGGCGAGGAGGTCGGCCCCCATCGCATCCACGTCGACCGGGATTGCCCCGATCGCCTGAACGGCGTCGGTGTGGAACAGGACGCCGTGGTCGTGTGCTATCTCGCTGATCGCCGCCACGGGCTGGACCGTCCCGATCTCGTTGTTTGCCGCCATCACCGAGACGAGGATGGTCTTATCGGTGATCGCCTCCTCGACGGCTCCCGGTTCAACCCGGCCGAACTCGTCGACCGGGAGGTAGGTGACCCGGTAGCCCTGCTTCTCGAGGGCCCGGCAGGGGTGGAGGACCGCGTGGTGCTCGATCGACGAGGTGACGATATGGTCGCCCTTCTTCCGGTTCGCCGCCGCCACCCCTTTGATCGCCCAGTTGTCGGCCTCCGTCCCCCCGGAGGTGAAGAAGACCTCTTCGGGTGCCGCGCCGATCGCCGCCGCCACTCGTCCCCGCGCCTCCTCGACCGCCTCCTTCGCCTCGCGGGCGAGGGCGTAGAGCGAGGAAGGGTTCCCGAACCGTTCCGAGAAGTAGGGGAGCATCGCGCGGGCGACCTCCGGCCGCGTCGGCGTCGTCGCCGCATGGTCCATGTAGACTGTCCGTTTCCGCTCCATCTCCGTCACTTCGCCGCCATCGGCTGGAACCCGCGCATCGCCTCCGCCATCTCCCGGAGCCGCCGGTCCACGAGGTGGTTCACCGTCCCCTCTTCATACGTCCCGTCCTCCCGGCGCGTGCCCGCCGGGACGCCTGTGAGGACCTCGATCCCCTCGTCGATCGTCCGCACCGGATAGATCCGGAACTTCCCGGCTTTCGCCGCCTCGACGACCTCCTCTTTGAGCATCAGGTTCTGGACGTTGCTTGCCGGGATAAGGACTCCCTGGTTGCCGTTGAGGCCTTTCGCCTTACAGACCTCGTAGAACCCTTCCAGTTTCTCGTTCACCCCGCCGATCGCCTGGACCTCGCCCTTCTGGTTCACCGAGCCCGTGATGGCGAGATACTGCTTTACGGGGAGGCCCGAGAGCGCCGAGAGGAGGGCGTAGAGCTCGGTGCTCGACGCGGAGTCGCCCT
>NZ_DAOSET010000096.1:0-3791 GCF_035363275.1 Methanoculleus sp.
AGCGACTCCGCGTGGCGCCGGATGCTCCACTCCCCCTGCACGTACCAGATCGGCGAGTTCTTCGCCCGGGCGTCGAGGGAGAGCGCCTCCAGGTCCTGCACCGCCGCCGTCGCCGCGGCATCGGCCGCGCTCTTCAGGTGACGGATGACGACGGCGGGTTCGGCCGGGATGTAGACATAGGGGTTCCCCCGCCGGACCGTGATGAAACCCCGTGCGGCAAGCCCTTCGGCGATGTCGTAGACCCTCGGGCGGGGGACGGCGCTCGCTTCGTGGACCTGGCGGGCGCTCCCCTCGCCGATCCCGACGAGGGCCGCATAGACCCGGGCTTCGTACTCCGTCAATCCGAGGGTCGTCAGGTTCCGGACGAGACTGTCCATAGTTGTTACTATGAAAGTTACACCATGATTAAACCTCTCCGCGTCTCATGATCTCCTGTCAAGCTCTGGTGAGACCATGCGGCTGGAAACGATCCTGAACCGTATCCTGCGGCTCATCGGCCGGGAAGACCGTGAGACGTCCGGGGCCGGCCCCGCCGACGCCTGCTCCTTCATCATCGACCCCTTTGATGATGAAGGCGAGGCCGGGGACGGGCAGTCGATATCGGTGGCGGCGATCAGGAGAGCGTGCCGGCGAATGCAGGAGGCAACGACGAAGAAGGACCTCCTCCACGCGATCGCCGACGAGATGAACGCGTTTGACCTGCACGACCTCGAGACGATGCACGCCCGGTTCGAGCGGAAGGTTGCCGACCTCCCGGAGGACTACCGCGACCGGCTCCTTGAAAGCGTCCGGGAGGAGATCTTTTCGGCACACCACCGGCTGGTCCTCCTCTCCCGGAACGGCGGCGGATCCGACGACCCCCCGGACCCGGCTCTCGGCGCGTACTGCGCTATGGTGGCGGAGGCCTGTAGCGAGAAGGCGCGGGAGAAGGACCCGAAGTACCTCTACCTGAAGTACCTCCTCTCCGGGTTCACGATCTTTGTCCTCGAAGAGCCCGCCCACCCGGTCGGCACCCCGTTCCCCGGAGGGCAGATCGTCGACGAATGGGAGGGGGCCTACCTCTGCCCGGTCAGGGATAAGGCCGACGACGTATCGTATGCTCTCTGCCCCTACTGCCCGGCGGTCCAGAGCACGGAACCGACCTTCCCGGAGATGCGGGCCCGCCGCCACGAGCGGCGGCGGCGGGAGAGCCTCGAAAACTACTGGACGAATTATAAGGGATGAACGTGATACGACAGACTGGAGATGAATGATATGAAAATTGTTGATGTAGCAGAGGTGCCGATCAGCGAGACGCCGCACCATGTCGACGTCCGGAAGATCTACGACACCGAGCACGCGAACGCGGTTGTGATCACGCTTGCGCCGGGAGAGTCGCTCAAGAAGCACATCACCCCGGTGGACGTCTTCTTCTACGTCCTCGAGGGGACGGGGATCGTCGAGATCGGCGACGAGCGTACCGAGGTCGGCAAGGACCATCTGGTCGACAGCCCGGCAACGATCCCGCACCGCTGGATGAACGAGAGCGACAGCACCTTCCGGGTGCTCGTGGTGAAGGTCCCGAGGCCGACGACCGGGACGAGGCTGCTGTGAGCTACGATGGTCGTTGAGTCGATCCCGAACAGTGTGGGCTTCATCTACGCCCTCCTTGCTTTTGCCGCCCTTGCCTGGCTCTGGCGCTCGGGCCGGTTCACCCGGCGGCGAGCAGTGCCGTTCCTCGTCGTCTCGGTACTCCTCGGGTTCCTGGTCTTTGCGCCGGTCTTCCCCTACCAACTGCAGGCCGTCGTCCTCCGGGACGCGGCGGCCCTCGGGGCGCCGCTCCCTGCGGCACTCGTCGGGACGCTCGCCTTCATCGTCCTCACCCTCGTAGTCGGCCGGATCATCTGCGGGCAGATCTGCCCCGTGGGCGCCGTCCAGGAACTCATGCATCTCGTGCCGACAAAGAAACGCGGCAACAGCGACAGCCGGGTCCCGACGGCGGTCAGGGCGGGTGTCTTCGTCGTCTTCCTCGCCGCCGGCCTCGGGCTCGGGATAAACCTCCTCGGGCTCATCGGCCTCGCGGACTTCTTCAACCTCACGGTCGCGAGCGTATCGTTCTTCGTCTTCCTTTCGATCGTCCTCCTCTCCGCCGTCGTCTACCGGCCGTTCTGCCGGTACGTCTGCCCCTACGGCGCCCTCCTCGCTCCCGCGGCGTCAAGGGCCCTCTACCGGCTCCGGCGGACGGACGCCTGCATCGGCTGCCGGAAGTGCGAACGGGCATGCCCGACCGGAGCAGCGAGGCCCGATGACCGTCTCGGGGAGTGCTACCTCTGCGGCCGGTGCACGGAGGCGTGCCCGGTGGACGGAGCGCTTGTGTATACACGGGGCGAAAAGTAGATTGCCGGAAGAAGAGTGAGTTATACAGTGAGTGGTTGAATTATGTCAGAAGAGAAACGTGCAGAGTTGCGGGGGAAGGTCCTCCGGTTGGCGGACCTTGTCTCCTACCAGGACGGGACCGTGGCGAGCAGGATGGTTATCAACAAACCCTCGGGGAGCATCACCCTCTTCTCGTTCGACGAGGACGAGGGGCTCTCGGAGCACACCGCGCCTTACGATGCGGTGGTGACGATCCTCGACGGGGAGTGCGAGGTCTGGGTGGCGGGCGAGACGCACCAGATGAAGGAAGGGGAGACGATCATCTTCCCGGCAAACGCCCCCCACGCCCTCTCGGCCATAACCCGGTTCAAGATGTCGCTGACGATGATTCGGGAGTGAGATCCATGACAAACGAGAAAGAGGGCGACTACTGCACCATCTGCGGCGGGATCCGGCCGGACGCGATCAAGATCAAGACGGTCCTCGTGGACGGGAGGGAGACCGGCATCAACCAGCTCGAGTTCATTGTCGCCGGTGTGCGGGACCTGCATCTCGAAAACGACGCCGCAATCCGCGACGAACTTCTCAGGTGGGCGAGCGAGTTCAATTACATCCCGACGAAGAAGAAAGCGGCATACGGTGACGCCCTGATGCAGGAGTATACGGCAACGCCGGAGTGAGTGGCCCACGGCAGAAGGCTCCCCTTCACGCCGGGTCACCTCCACTAAAGACCTATTTTGCATCAGAGCCTGCTTCAGGCCGCTCCGCTCAGCCCGCGCCCATGCTGTTGGTGAAGCACGAGCGAGCGAGAAGCAACGGTCAAAAAAAAGTTAGGCGCTGATGGCAGCCAGTCTGCCATCCTCGGTCACGAACAGCCAGTAGCCCTCGGTCGGTGAGAGCCTCTGGTTCTCGCCCTGCGCCCCGGTCACGTTGTTGATGAGCGCCGGCCGGTAGGCCTGGTTCTCTGCGTCGAAGCCGACGACAAGGACCCAGACGTCTTCCACCGACGTGAGCGTCTCATCAGCAGTCCGTTCGGTCAGGTCGGAGTAGCCGATGGCGTTCCAGCCCGGACTGAGCGTCCGCACTGCAGGAGCCCTCATCGGATTGGTGCTGAGGTTCAGCTGCAGTGTCGTATCCTCGGCCGAGTAGACCCAGTATCCTTCAAGGACTTCCAGGGTCTCGTTATCGCCCAGAGGGGTGAAGCCGCTCGCCGGGGCAAAGGTGTAGACAGGTCGGCCGCCGGTGTCGAGATCGCCGAAGACCGCCGCCACGGTGTTGTTGCCCGCAGAGAGCGGTCGCGGGATCGAGACGAAGTTCCAGCCCTCATAAAGTTCGAGCTCTATGCTCTCCGCCCCCGGCGTCACCGGCGTCGTCGTCGGGGTCGGGGTCACGTTCCCGGTCGGGGTCGGCGTCACGTTCCCGGTCGGGGTCGGGGT
>NZ_DAOSET010000097.1:0-67 GCF_035363275.1 Methanoculleus sp.
GAGCGTCGCCACTCGCACCTGACGGTGCTCGAACTCCGCTCTTTCAGAGCGTCGCCACTCGCACCTG
>NZ_DAOSET010000097.1:167-3696 GCF_035363275.1 Methanoculleus sp.
ACGGTGCTCGAACTCCGCTCTTTCAGAGCGTCGCTTCCCGTAACACCTTCCAGAGATACGCGAGCCCGAAGCACCCCGAGAGCATCATGTCCCCGAAGGGTGCCGCCTGGTAGGCATCGGGCAGCAGCCGGAGCCGGTTCGGGCCCGTGACGACGACGGCACGGGTCTTGAGTGGCCTCCGGATCGCCGCCCCGTGACCGCCGTCGTCGAAGACCTCTTCTGAGGTCAGCGTGCCGTCGGCGAGCCGCCGGATGTAATCCTGCAGTTTTGCGGGGTCGAGCGCGCCGGTATGGTGCTCAAAGAGCCCGTGGATCTCCCTGCCTTTCAGGGTGAAGCAGAGAGTGTGTCCGTTCCCGGCGTTGACGAGCGTCACTCCCGTCATTGCCATGCGCCGGACCTGCGGGTCGCAGAGCGCCCCGATGAGGGCGACCGGCCCGGTATCGGTGACGAGCCCGTCCGGTGCCTGGCGCCGGACTGCCTGCATCCGGGTCATATCGGCGAGCGGGGGGTCGCTGGCGAGCGAGGTGAGGTCCCATTCGCCGGCGTCCAGCCGCTCCCGCATCAGCTCGAACCGGTGGATGCGGTTGCTCCGGTGCGGGGAGTAGCCGTGGTCCTGGACCGCTACGGCAACGTTCTCCGGGTAGTCGACGCCGAAGAGGGAGAGCGCCTGCCGGAGTTCCGGTTCCATGTAGTCGGTGGTGCGGACCCTCACCGCGTCCCCCGGCGGAGCGGCCCGGATATCGACACCCATTGCCCGGACCCGTTCCGGGTCATCGTGGAGGGTCCCGGCGGCCTCCGGCGTCGCGTAGACCGGAAGGCCTGCGGCCAGGTGCTCCCGTATCGCGCCGGTGTTCGCGCCGCCGCCCATCAGGAACCCCTCGAGGAAGATCGGGAGCCCGGCCCGGGTTGCCTGCCGGACCTTCCCCGCCACGATCACGGTCGGGGAGGGGAGGACCAGTTTGATGCTGTTCTCGATCGTCCGGCCGGGCTCGTAGACCAGGATATCCTGGGTGCCCCTGCCGACGTCGATGGCGAAAAATGGAGTCGTCAGATCGATCATTCGTGGCCTCATCCACCGCCGTAGCCTCATGGCAGGCGGTTCTTATCTGAATCTTCCTGGAAAGCCAAAAAAGGTATGATTGTGATCAGGCATCCGCCCGGTCCGCCGCCGGAGAGATCCCTGCCCCGGTTCCCCGGTCCTGGCGGGCCGGTTTTAATTCCCGGTACTCCTTGAGGGAGACCGTCAGGTCCCGGGTGAAGGCGAAGTAGCCGATCTGGGTCGTCCGGCAGAGGTTCATCGCCATCTCCATCAGCCCCCGGGGATCGGGACGCGCCTCCCCGAGCCATATGTGGAAGATGTTCCCACCGTCCACGACCGGGAAGAAGACATGCTCGATCTCGATCCGTTTCGTGAGCGGGACCGGGGCCGACGGGGTGACATGGGTCCCGTTGGTGTAGTAGATGGGGAGGTCGAGCGTCTTGCCGAGCATATCGAGCGCTTTGTCGGCGTCGCCCTTGACAACCTTGATCGCGTGGTCCCGGAACCGCTCGTCGAGGAGGTCGGCGACCGCGAACCGCTGGCCGGTCGTCTCCGCCGGGGTGCGGGCGAGGGCGATCGTCATGTTGTGCTTCTTCGAGAGTTCACGGGAGTACATCTCGAGTTCGGTCATCGCCCGGACGGCAAGACGGAACGTTTCCTTCGATTCGTGAAGCTGGTGGCCGGTGAAGTGCTGCACCATCTCGTTGACACCGACGACACCGATGGTGTAGACGAGGCCTTCGAGGTCCACGGCAACCGCACCGCGCTCGCCGGTGTTCGGGTCCTTCGGGCGTTGCATCGCAAACGGCATCCGCCCGTTCGTCCGGATCAGGGACATCCACCGCCGCTTGATCCGGTAGAGGTCGACGGCGATGTCCATGAGGGACTTCAGTTCGGCAAAGAGCCGTTCCTGGTCGCCGTCCGCCTTGTACGCCGCCCGCGGGCAGTTGATGGACATCACCTGCCAGGAACCCATCGAGAAGTGCTTCCCCTCCCGGAAGTAGAGTTTGTCCTCGAACTCGTCGTCCTCGTCGGCGAGGGAAGAGAACTGGTAAGCGCAGCAGTTCCCGGTCACGATGCCGAGCGCGGTCGAGAAGGTATGGGTGCCGGCGACGTCGACGAGGTCGTAGACGTAGCCGTCGTGATCGACCTGCTCGATCGAGCGGATGCGGAGCGGGTGGACGTCTCCCCGGGCGAGCCGCTCTATCCCGGACCCGCGGGTGATGGGCGGGATATAGAGCGAGACCTGGAGCCCGTCCATCCCGCCGGCATGGTATCTACTTGCGCAGGCAACCCCGGTGCACCCGGCAGCGTGCCCGCTCGTCGGAATGTCCGTGAAGGTCCCATCGGTCTGCCGGCCCAGCGGCACCTCTGCCGGGCACCCGGTCTCTGCGGAGAACCGGTCGATCTGGGCCTGGGCGGTGATCCTGCAGGTGTAGGTCTTCTGCGGGGCCTCGCGTTCGGCATAGCTCATCTGGACGCCGATCCCTTTGGCGAGCCAGACCAGCTTCTGGACCGCATCCCGGGAGGCCGCCTTCAGCCTGATGCTCCGGGCACGGCGTCCGGAGGTCGTCCTCGCGTGGAAGGCCGCGCCGAGGTAGTCACCCACCCGGGCGCGGTCGAGGTTGAAGAGGAGGTCGGGCACCGTCCTGTCGCCTTCGGTGGACCCGCACCCGAGGGCGTCGACCAGGAGGTAGATGAGTTTGCTGGTGATGACGACGGTGGTCCCCGCCGCCGACGTGCGGACCTGCGGCTCGTACCCGAAGGCAGCACGGATACAGGCGGCGGCGTCCGCCGCAACCCCGGACTCGTCTCCCTCAAACGAGAGCCGGACCGCATAGCGCCGCCCGGCATGCTCGCTCGACCCTGTCGCGAGGTAGTACCCGAGGAACCGTGCGAGGTCGCCGGTGACCGCGAGGGTGCGGGGGAGACCGGGGCGTTTTGCGCCCCGGGTATTCACCCCATCTCCGGAGGCGCGGACGGCACCGGCGTGGCCGGCCTGCGTGAGGATCCCGGCAACGTCGATCTCCGCAACCGTGCTCTCGCAGAACTCGCTCGTCTTCAGGACCGGCAGGTAGTCGCCGATATCGAGGTCTCCTGCGGTCTTTCTGACGAATCTCCCGCCTTCCAGGGCATAGACCGGGTGGTCGGGCGTGACGGTGATCCGCCGCCCCGACTCCAGGGTTATCCGGAGGAGGTCTCCGGTGTAGCGCTGGCGCATCACGCCGTGGAATGGGCGGAGCGACGCTTCCAGGGTGGTGAAGTCGACGCTCGGGGCCTTCCCGTCGTAGTAGGCGAGTTCCGTGCCGAACGGGTCGATCCGTCGCCCGTTCTTCGCCGCGGTATCGAAGAGATCCCCGATCGCCCTGACGACGATCCTGCCATCGTGGTCGGCGACCGGGACCAGTTCGTCGCCTGCAAGGCACTGGTAGCAGGAGATCCCCTCCCCGGCGCCCCGGTAGCCGGGGATCTGGTTGTCGTAGTAGGGGG
>NZ_DAOSET010000098.1:0-3674 GCF_035363275.1 Methanoculleus sp.
CACGTGATGAAAGGGGGATTCCTCCCCCGGGCAGAGCGGGACGCCGCTGCAACCTCAGCCGGAAGCCGTCCCGGCCATATCCCGGAGGTGCTGCATAATCCGGTCTTTGTTCCCCGGCAGGTTTGAGAACTGCTTATCGCAGACATCGCTGAACTTCGCGAGGGCCTTGCGGTTGACCTCCTCCTGATCCTCGAATATGCCGACCGAGACGAAGGGCCGCCCCCACTTCTCGAACTGGAGGATGTTTATCGTCGCGTCACGGACCCGGTCGTCGTTCGCGAGCGCAAAGATGTAGATCGGCCTCTGCATGCCGTTGATCCTGCAGTCAACGGTGTATTTCCCTTCCGGATCATGCTCGGGATCGTGCCAGTCAAACTCCCTGCGCCCCTCAGGGACAGCCTCCTCGATGAGCGCACGGAGATCCTCCAGGAACGTGGAGTAAACGCGCGATCTCGACAGATACGCAAGATCCGATATCCGGATCAGCGCCTGGATGAAACTCCAGAGGGCATCCCCAAACCGGTCGCCCGTGATGCGAATAGCGAGCTCGCCCCGGTTGTTCTCCAGCCCGAACCGGGACAGCACACTCGCGATCACCTTCTGGCGGGTTCCCCGCTCTAACTCCCTTGCGTCGATCGAGTAGGTCAGGTGCATGAGGGTATGCCCCTCATCCGTCAGCGTCCAGGCGCCGTCCTCATCCTTCAGGACGATCGCGAGGTTATCCCCATCGTCAAAGACAAACGGTGTGAAGACCCGATACCGGTTGATACCCTCCGGGCGGAGATGGATCTGGCTGCAGACCTTCCTCCGAAACTCCTCTTCGATTGCCTCGATTGCCATTGGTTATATCCCCCAGTCGGTAAGATCCTTCGTGGTTACCGCTGAACCCTCAAACCCGCAGTCGTTGAACATGCTCTTCAGCGCGCCGTGGTGATCCGAGTACCGGTCTGTCGGAACCGCATACCCATCCTCGTTCCAGCCCGCGGTCTGGTAGCGCTCTGTTGCAGTATGGATGTGGAAATCATAAAACTTCTCCTGCTCAAGCCTGTTCGTGTGTTCGTGACTTTTCCCGTTATATCGGCGTAGCCGGAACACCTGGTTTGTGTTTGGAATGATATAGCCGAGGATCACGGAGAAGTCCAGCGAGTTGAATAGACTTTGCCGAAATATTAACCTGAACCGGGATTGATTCGCACCCTCTATACCGATCTCGTACTCCTTATGGCCGCCCTTCTCTTTAGGGCGAAATCTCCTGGAGAAATCTCCCGGCAGCGGCTTGGCCTCTCTGAGTAACGCATCGATCTCATCATCAGTGAGCCGCAAATTCATTCAGGTAGCCTCCACCGGAGTACTATTTCATTTCAATGATTCTACGGTCGCCGGGGAGAAAGATAACTATTTCCATAACCACGGGTGTGAGAACCGTCCTCCGCATATGGAGAGCGACTCGCCTCGCTCGAGCTAAATGAGCGGCAGATTGCTTCCCTGCACTACCTGAAGAGCGGGGGTTCCATCTCAAACCCGGAGTGTCAGCGCCTCTACAATGGTAAGAAGTCGCCTGCAACGCGGGACCTTACTGCCATGGTTCAACGAGGCATTCTCCGTAAAGAGGGAACGGCAGGAGCGGGCGTGCGCTACTCCCTGACATACGCAAAGAGGGAGGGCAGCAAGGGTTCATAATGGGATCATAATGGGATCATAATGCCCGGTCCGCATATTTTTAAACAAATTCTGTTCCCCGGATTTGCAAAATATCCTCAATTTGTAATTACGTAATGGGATCATGATCTTCTCAAGACCGCAGTTGTCACCCCGCGCCGCACCGCAGGAGTTCATGGCCTCCCTTGAACCACTGATCTATGCAGGATATGCTGTGAGAAAAGCGGGAGCCGTAATGCTCCTCTAGAACTCAACATACTACCGTACTAAAAAGTATCAGTTGGTCAGGTTCGCCCCTCCACAACCCCTAAACCCCCCCCTCCTCCGACCCCGTGATCGCCCGGACGATCCCGGCAACGACCCCCCGCTCCTCCGGCTGCAGCCTCGTATCCCCCGCCTCGACGATCGCCACGGCATCCGCGACCGGCTTCAAGAAGTTCTCCCACCCGGCGCCCCCGGACGCGACCGGATCGTCGCCTCGCCGAGAAGATGCTCGCCCTGAACAAACACCTCGCAGCGGCGGCCCCGCACGAGAAGGAGGGGTTCGCCGGGACGATCGACGCGACCGGCAGGTCTACGACCTCTCCGGGCTCACGGAGGAGGAGATCGCAACTGTGGCGAGGGCGGCCTCACCCCCCACCGAGCACCCTCACGATCACCGCCACGACCCCGCCGACGACATCGCTCGCCCCGTCGCTGACCGTCGATAACCTCCTCTCTCGCACCTTACTGTGCTCGAACTCCTGCCGTGTTGGCAGTCGTTCCTTACGGTGCTCCCGCTCCGGTTCTAACGAACCACCGCTCCCGCGCCTCCATCCGGGCGAGCGCTTTACAGATCCACTACACATCCCGGTTCGTCTCGTAAGACCGAGCTCCCAGGTGGTCTTCTCATTGGTCTTCCTGGTAAGCCTCCTGGAGGACAGTGGGACGTCCGAGAGAAAAAGTCAGACCCTAAGGATCATCCTGGGAAAAATTGTGCCCGTTATCCAGAAACTCGGAAAGCGGTGTTATTCGGCGCCTTCCGTATCGGAGAACGCGGAGAGGAGCCGCTCGTTCCCGTCCCTCATAGCGGCACTGCCTCGTTGAGGACCCTCTTTTTGTATCGTTCCTTGAGCGCTGTCTCCGTCACCACGTCCACCCGGCACCCGAGAGCCTCCTCCAGGTCCTGGATGAGCGCAATATGATCGAGGAGGCTCCTGCCCGGCTCCAGGTCCACCAGGAGATCCAGGTCGCTCTCCGGCCCCACCTCGCCGCGGGCGACCGACCCGAAGATCCGCAGGTTCGTGGCACCGTGCCGTCCGGCTATTGCGAGAATCCTGGAACGCTTCTTCTGGATCAGATCCTGCGTGACGGACATGGCTGTTCCAATCAGTCTTATCGAAGGTTGGAGATATAAATTTGCCCCCAGTGCCAGGAAAGCGCCTGACCGTAAGGGTTATACGCAGAAAAAGAGGGCGGAGCGTCTATCTGTGACCGGCTGGAGGGTGGTGTGTCAGGTCCGAAAGCCACCGCGCCTTCCGGCTTCACCCGGTGAGTTCAACCTCGCCTGCTGCGAGAGGCCGGCAGCAAAGCCTGCCGCTATGGAAATCTTTCATCACGGCATCGATCTTCCGGGAGGTCTCTGCAGTGTAATACGCCTCGCCGCAACGGTCGCAGATGTAGGCAGGGACATCCCGGATGACGATGATCTCATCCCCGACCCGTGCAATGAGTTCGGCCGTTCCCTTGTGCAGGGCTCCTTTACAGGACGTGCATCGCTCCGGGATCATGCCGCATCCTCTTCAGAGATACCGGGCAAAATCCTCGGGATCGATCTTCGCCAGCTTCAGAACCCCGCGGAGCGTGCCGATCTTTTGGTTCGTCGTGCAGCGGGACGACGGTACCTATCCTCCCGCCGGGCGTCGCCTTTGACAGGCGCACATGGCTCCCGGTCTGCCCGCTTACGGCGAATCCATACTGTTTCGAGAGTATCTTTATCACGGTCTCGCCCGATACCGGCTTAAGCCCGGGCACCC
>NZ_DAOSET010000099.1:0-3575 GCF_035363275.1 Methanoculleus sp.
CAATCCGTGCAGGGTCCTGCGTCCAATAACGCTTGAAGATAAGGAGTACTGGGAGAAGCAAAGAAGAGAATATGAAAAATCAGCCTGAGAGAGGTGCATTAACCCATGAAAGCATCAGATGAAACTATTAGCGTCAAGAAACGCTGATCCTCCCCCTATTTCGGAGATATCCACCAGTAGAGTTCACCAGATCCGGTTCGGCCAACTTCAGGGCATATTCTTCCGGGGCGTTGAACTTCGCTGTCTTTCCGGGCTGCTTCTTCAGCCGGACGACCGCTCTCCCCTTCCCCCGGCGCAGGGGCTGATCGAGCAGGATCATCGTATCATCGATCAGTCTTCCATCGACTTCTACCGGCATCTGACCGGAGCATACCCCAAGACCGCTGCTCATTCCGCAGAGGTACGGCTGCGGCGGCCTGCCGCCGGTCTCGATCGCTCCGCATCCACTGTATCAGACCGATCGTCGTGGCTCATGCCTGGGCGTGCAGCCCACGCCGCCCCATCATCGGTGAGCCGGTAGACGATCCAGTTCCCCTGCGCCTCGCCGGCGATCAGGCCTGCCTTTCTCAGGACGCCAAGGTGGTAGGAGAGCTTCGAGTCTGCGATGCCGAGCACCGCCTTGATGACGCAGACACAGAGCGGCTGGACAGCGAGCATCGCGAGGACCTTCAGCCGCAACGGGTCGGCGAGTGCGCGGTGGAGGGCGCTCGCCCTCGCCAGGGTTTCATCTTCCGGCAGCCGCTCTACCAGCCCTGCGATCCCCCCGCACCGGCAGAGCGACTTCTCGACTTCTGGTGGGAGAGGAAGCGTATCTTCCCGGCACTCTCTCTTCTCCTCCACAATACCCTCTCTTTGCACTGGTATGAAACGAGGCTGCATATACCTTTTCAAGGCTACCATACGCTTCATTATCCGTGCATTTCATACGGAATGCCCTGGCGAGCAGGAGTCGGGAGCAATATCAGTTACCTCCTGAGGTCAGGCAGAGGGCTGTCGCAGGGCCACTCTACCGCACCCGGCATCGAACAGCATAACCTTTATGCTCGACCCCGCAGACATTAGTTCAAAATAATTTGAATTAGAGGATCCCGGACTCCGGCGAGGTACACCATGATCGACATACTCATCAGCGCCCTCTCGTCAGGGCTTGCCTCCGTGCTCGACTACCTCTCGGCGCACGTCCTCACCTGCCTGGTCCCGGCGTTCTTCATCGCCGGCGCCATCGCAGCCTTTGTGAAGAAGGACGCGATCCTGAAGTACTTCAGTCCGGACACGCCCAAACACATCTCCTACGGGATCGCATCGGTCTCGGGGACGATCCTTGCCGTCTGCAGCTGCACGATCCTGCCCATATTCGCCGGCATCCTCAAGAAAGGGAGCGGCATCGGCCCCGCGACGACGTTCCTCTTCGCGGGACCGGCCATCAACATCCTCGCGATCATCTACACCGCCCGGGTGCTCGGGTTCAGCCTCGGGGTGGCGCGGGCGGTCTCTGCGGTTGTCCTCGCCATCGTCATCGGGCTTTTTATGGCGCTGATCTTCCGGTCGACGGACGTCGAGACGCTCAAGAAGAAAGCGATGGCGCCGAGCGTCGCCGGGGCGTGCGAGGAGGAGAAGCCGCGCTGGGTCACGCCGGCGTTCTTCGCCCTCCTGGTCGGGGTGCTGGTCTTCGGCGCTTCGCCGCTTGACTGGGCGCTCCGGCTCGGCATCGTCTACATTCTCACGCTCGCGATCGCCGTCCTGCTCATTTACTATTACGACCGGGACGAGGTGACCGACTGGGGGATGGAGACCTGGGATCTCACGAAGAAGATCTTTCCGATCCTGATCGCCGGGACATTCCTTGTCGGGATCATCGCCTTCTTCCTCCCGCCGGAGACCTTCCAGCCCTACTTCGGGAACAACTCGCTCGGCGCCAACTTCCTTGCGGCCGTTGTCGGGATGATCCTCTACATGCCGACGCTGCTCGAGGTCCCGATCATCGGGACCACCTTCGGCTACACCACCGGGCATATGGCCGCAGGGCCGGCACTTGCCCTCCTGCTCGCGGGCCCGACGGTCAGCCTGCCGTCCATCCTTGTCCTCCAACGGATCATGGGGGCGAAGAAGACGGCGGCCTACGTGGGGCTGGTGGTCGTCTTCGCGACCGTTGCCGGGTTCCTGTTCGGGAACGGGATGTCACTACTCTAGGAGAGAACTCATGGAGACAGAGAAGCGAGAGAAACCCTGCTGCGCTGCCGAAGCGCTGCGGCGCGTCCGCCGGATCGATGTCGGCGGGGTCGTCGTCGGGCTTGCGATGCTCGACGATATCCTGGCCGATACAGTCGCCCGTAACCTCCCCGGCGAGACCGCCATCGGCGACGAACTCATCAAACAGGTAAAGATCTACAACTACATCCCGAAGGAGGCGGAACCGCTCTACCGGGCGGCGCTCCTCTGTGAGTATCAGAACGAGGTGACGAAACGATGAAGGTAGAAGTGCTTGGAACCGGCTGCGCCAGGTGCAAGCGGCTCGCAAAGAACGTTGAAGCGGCGATCAAGGACCTCGGTATCGAGGCCGAACTCGTCAAGGTCGACGATATCACCGAGATCATGGACCGCGGCGTGATGCTGACCCCTGCCCTCGCCGTCGACGGCGAACTCAAAGTCTCCGGCCGGGTGGCGGACGTCAAGGAGATCAAGGAGATCCTGCAGGGGTGAGACCCTTTCAGCCGCCGTGCTTGAGGCGATCAGGATGTGAACTACGGGCTCAAGCCTCTGTGGGTGGTCCGCTGGCGCTCCGGACGTCTGACCCGCTCGGCGTCCCGGCGGTCTTTGCCGTAGCGACCCCTCTGCCGGTGATCGCGAAGGTGAGGAGCGCACAGAAGGCAGCGGAGAAGTTCGAGTACTGGACCCGGTGTGTTGTGGGAGTGCTCTTCATCGGGATCAGGGATATCTTCTTGTGGCAATGCTGCTCGGGTGAGGTTGAGTAAGAAAAAAATGCGGTGCTCTACCACGCATCACTGCGCTGCCTTCTTCTCCTGCACCGGCGGATTCTTGATCGTAACGTCGACCGACTTCGAGTTCTTCCCGCGAACCTCCACCTTATACGTGCCCGGCTCGGGGAACTTGTGCGCGAAGAACGTGTAGGTCTGCGGGCCGCCGGCCGAAAGGTCCTGTTTCTTGCCGACCAGCGCGCCGTTGATCCACAACTGCGCCTTGAAGTGCGTATCCCAGTCCGAGGAGGGGACACCTTCGTTGTCGAACCAGTAGCCGATGCTCACCGAGACGTTCGGAAAGTAGTACGGATTGCCGCTCTCATCCCGGCCGCCGCCTGTGCTGCCGCTGACCGTGGCAGTTGCTTCTACGGAGTTTATGGTTGCATCCCGATAGGTAGGAGACATGGCACCCAATATATAAAAGAAATATAATAATTTTACTTTCATCTGGTGCTGGCGGGTTGGTCAGCCGCATGAGAGATTCTTTTGCCGCCGGCCAGGTTCCCATGCGATCCCGGGAAGCCGGAGAATTCACCATTGGAAGTTCAAAATGCGAGGGGTGGGATTCGAACCCACGGACCCCTGCGGGACCGGATC
>NZ_DAOSET010000100.1:0-3439 GCF_035363275.1 Methanoculleus sp.
AAACCTACCGGAGAGATGTCTACGGCGGCGATGCAGCGTATATCATCCTCGACGAAGTCCAGACGATCGACGGGTGGGAGCGGTGGGTCAACTACCCCCCGCTAACGCAGGGGGCTTGCTGCCGGGGTCCCTTGCGGGACACAAGGCTGCAATTTAATGGGTGCGAAGGTTGACCGTTCAAAAGCTGTCCTTATTCGCACGGGCCGGTTGACGCGGCCCCTACCGATTATCCGTGGGATCACGGAATCACCGGCTACCTTTCTCAGGTGGTTCAGAGCGCCGTTGACATCGGCGTTGATCAGGGTGCCCAGAGCACTCCGGTATAATCCGCGCTTGATTCTGCGGGTCTTCCCGTAGGGGGGTTTGCGGATCGGGTCCAGGTTCAGGGCATCGACCTGCGAGGTGTAGGCTTCTGAGTGGGTGTCATCAAATCGGATCCCATACAGTTCGCACTTGCTCTTCAGTTTCTGCCGGAACTTGTGATACGGCACCTGCACGAAGTTCTGGTTCCCCCGCTTGCCGTGGTTGATCGTATCCTTGATCCCGTCCCAGCGAGGCAGGATCACGGTGCCGATCCGGTGCTGGAGAGCATAGTTCGCGATCCAGACCACGTAGCGGTTCATCGCTTCGGTGATCCGGCAGTCCCGCTTCTTCAGCAACCGGGCCTGCCGCTTCGTGATGCCCTCAATCTTCTGCTTATCCTTGATGCTCTGCAACCGTGCGTTCTCTTTGTTGTACCACCGGTTAATTGACTTGATACGCTTACCGTCGAGAATGACGGCAGCCCCGGTGGCGGTGTCAACCAGCGTCGCAAAGTTGTTGAGCCCGAGGTCGATCGCAAGGAACTGAGTGGGGTCGAGGTTCTTCGGCTTCGCGGGAACTCTGTAACAGAACTCGATCTTGTACGCCTTCCCGCCGTTGACCGGCAGGATCGTGACCTCCCGGATCTGGTGCGGCTTGATGCACGGCGGGATCGGGAACGTGAGCTCCTTCCCCGTCAGACCGTGTAACTTCCTGAATTTGTATGACATGCCGAGCGTCACGGACCCATTGCGGATCGTCAGGTGCGCCCGGGGGAATGCCAGCTTGAACCGGCCGTCTTTAGGGAGGTAGTGGGGGGGATGAGGGCAGTTTTCAAGTTTCCCCTTGCGATACTGTTTTAGCAGCTCAAAATACCCTTTGTAGGCTTCTTCAACAGATCTGAGCGTCTGCTGAGCGGGGTCGTTGTGCAGGAGGCTAAAGTTCTCGTTCGGCTTGGATTGAGTGTAGTTGCTGTATTCTTTGAAGGGGAAATCCTTCTTCCGGGTAAATGGGAGGTAGGATCCGACCAAAATATCTACCTTGGAGGTGTGATCCAGCCGGATCCCCTGAAGGATCTGACAGTTCTCCTGGTGTGTGGCGTAGTGCTGCCGAACGTTGTACAGTCCAACATTATACAAACTCTTGGCATGGTACGCGAGCGTGTCGATGATCCAGAAGGTCTTCTGGGGAAGACGGAGATAGTTGCTGACAACCCGCAGTGCCATTAGCTCTTATCATTGGTTCTTATCTATCTATACGATACTCCGCGCGGGGTGAAAGTGTACTGTGATTGTTATGGGCAATTCCTCCCCCCGCTTGCGCAGGGGGCCTCCTTGCCCGACGAGGTGAAGTCACTCTACGACCGCAAACAGTACTCTCTCATCGTGTCCGGTTCGACGTCGTACCTCCTCGACTCAAACCTCGCAACGCTCATCTCCGGGCGATATCTCCCGGTCCATGTCTACCCCCTCGATTTTGCGGAATACGCGGTCTTCTCGGGGGAAGAACTGCCGCACGACCCCGTTACTCTCACGGCGGCGAAGTACCGGTTCCTGAACCTGCTCGGCGAGTACCTCAGGGAAGGGGGGTTCCCGCAGGTCGTCCTTGGTGATGAGACGATCCGGCGGGATCAACTCGCGGCATACTACGATAGTATCGTCTACCGCGACATCGTGCGGGTCAACGAGGTGCGCAACCAGAAGGCGCTCGGCGATCTGCTCGCATACTGCATGACAAACGTAACCTCCCCCTACTCCTACCGGAACCTCCAGGAGATGCTCGGCATCGATATCGAGACCGTCAAGGAGTACCTCCACTATGCAGAGCAGGCAAAGATCCTCTTCGAGGTTCCCTACTTCAGTTACTCGCTGAAGGTACAGAGCCGGAACAACAAAAAGATCTACTGCATCGATAACGGCCTCAGGAACGCCGTCTCGTTCCGGTTCTCGAAAGACGAGGGAAGACTCGCCGAGAATCTCGTCTTTGTCGAACTTATGAAACGAGGTCATGAGGTGTACTACTGGAAGAAGAAAGGCGAAGTCGACTTCGTCGTCAAAAACCCGGACCAGTCGCTCTCGGCCATCAACGTCTCCTACACGGACGCTCTCCCCGAGAGGGAAGAGAGAGCGCTGCTTGAGTTTGCGGACCAGTACGGCACGCAAGTGCAGGAGTGTATCCTCCTCACGAAGGATACACAGAGAGAGGCAGGGAGGGTCCGGTATATCCCGCTCTGGAAGTGGCTGCTTTTGCAGCGCTGAGCAGGTGCCGGGTCATGGATCGTTGGATCGTTCTCCGGGAAGTGAGGTACCTCACCCCGGACAGGGAGAGCAGGCTCTATGGGGATAGGGAGGCGGCGCGTCTCCGCTATCATCCTGTACGGGTCGTTTGCCTCCGGCGACTTCCACGAGGGGAGCGATATCGATTCGTCGTCGCCAGCCTCAACAGGAACAACCGCATTTACGAGGTTCTTGCGAACAACAGAGCGGTCGCGACGGGCAACCCGAACCACAAAGATCGCTTGCATGGTAGGTTTCAAGGGGGTTATCCCCCATACTCTCAGATGAGAGTATATGAAGGACGGGGCAGAGATCTTAGGGCGGGTCATGACCGAGCGGGACCGGATCTGCGAGATAGCCGCACGCCACGGCGCACGGAACATTCGTATCTTCGGCTCCGTGGCGCGTGGGGAGGCGAAGGAGGAGAGCGACCTTGATCTTTTGATCGACCTCGAATCGGATAGGAGCCTCCTCGACCTCGTTGCCCTGAAATCGGATCTGGAGACACTGCTCGGGATCCCCGTCGATGTTGCCGAGCCCCTGACCCTGCACTGGTATATCAGGGACCGGGTGATGGCGGAGGCGGTGGTGCTGTGACGGACGCCACGCTCTACCTGATTCACATCAGGGAGTGTACCGACCGAATCGCGAGGTATACCCGCGGCGGGAAAGAGGCGTTTCTTGCTGATGAGATGATACAGGATGCCGTCCTCCGAAACCTCCAGATTCTCGCTGAATCCACACAAGCGGTCTCGACGAAGACCTGAAAGCAAACCATCCGGAGATCGACTGGCGGGGCATCTCCGGGTTTAGGAATATCCTCGTGCACCAGTACCTCAGCGTCAATCCCCTGCGGGTCTGGA
>NZ_DAOSET010000101.1:0-3385 GCF_035363275.1 Methanoculleus sp.
AAACTCGACGAGAAACTCTCCGGGGCCTTCAGGACCGGGATCATCATGACGACCACGACGCTTGCGGCCATCGCCGCCATGTGGGCCGTCGCTACGGCAGGACAGATCCAGATCATCAGCGCGATCGCGAGCGTCCTCATCATCGGGCTCCTCGTCGACATGATGAACACCTGGATGCTGAACGCCGGAATTCTCAAGGGGTACATCCTCCGGGGAGGTAAGAAATGAACCGAGAAACCTTCATCAATCTCGTCAAAGACTGGCATGTGGCCCTGCTGCTCCTTCTTGTGATCGGCTCCCTCGTCGGCATCTACCTGGCCCCCCCGAACCCCGAGAAGGGGCTTGAAGGGAACCTCCAGTTCGGCCTCGACCTCGAAGGCGGTTCGTGGCTGCAGATGGAGTTCCAGTCCGTCGTCGTGGCATACTCGACCGACGGATCGGTCGAAGACCTCATAGAGAACCTGCGAACGAGCCTCGAGGTGGAGGTTATCCAGATTGACGGCGACCACCTCGAGATTCGCAAAAATGTCTCCCGTGCCGACCTTGAACCGATCTTTTCGGCATCAGGCGCCTCGATCGTCACCTACCAGGAGGGCGTATCTGCGTTCACCGCAGACGAGGTGAAACGGATCCTGAGCGACAAGGTGAACGCCCTCGGCATGCAGGACGCCAGGATCAACCTGCTCACCCCGACGGGGAGCGAGTATCCGCAGTACGTGCGGATAGAGCTCGCCGGCGTGGATATGACGACGGCACAGGAGATCGTCGGCCAGCAGGGTGTGTTCGAGATCCGGATCCAGACCACCGGAAACGAGACCGAGCACGTCCTCTACGGGGACCAGATCACCAGCGTCGGCGTGCCGCAGAGGAACCCCGAGAACCAGCAGTGGGGCGTCGGGTTCTCGTTCACCGATGCGGGTGCCCAGGCCTTCCGTGAGGCCGCCCTCCGGCATGGGGCGGTCGACAACCCGGGAAGCCATCACCTCGTGATGCTCCTCGACAACAAGACCGTCTACAACGCTCCCCTCGCCGGGAACCTTGCGGCGGAACTCCGGTCGGGCCCGGTCAGGTCGCTTTCCGCGAGCACCGGGATCGGTGACACCGGGCTTGACGATGCGATGGCGCTCGAGATCCACCTGCGGGCCGGCGCCTTGCCGGTGAACGTGGAGATCGTCGGGTCCGGTTCCGTCCCGGCGGCGCTCGGTGAGCAGTTCAAGACGACCGTCTTCCTTGCCGGAATCTTCGCGCTCCTCGCTGTGGGGGCTGTCGTCTACTACCGCTACCGTGAGCCTTCGATCGTTCTCCCCATGCTCTTCGTCAACGTCTCTGAGATTGTCATCCTGCTCGGCATCTCCCGGTTCATCGTGCAACTCGATCTCGCCACCATCGCCGGCCTGATAGCGGTGGTGGGCACCGGCATCGACCAGCTGATTATCATCACGGACGAGATTCTTCACGAAGGGCGTGTCCCGTCGCCGAACCTTTACATGAAGCGGTACGGACGGGCGCTCGGGATCATCGTCGTCTCTGCGGCGACGGTCTTCATCGCCATGCTCCCGCTCGCGCTGATGGACCTATCCACCCTGAGAGGTTTTGCCATTGTCACCATACTCGGTGTCCTGATCGGCGTCCTGGTCACACGGCCTGCGTACGGAAAGATTATCATGGCGATCCTCTCGAAATAACACCCCAACCAATAACATTTATTGCCCCGTTCACACACAATGTGTGAATGGGGTACAGCGTTATGGGAAAACCGATTCTAATGGACTTTTTCGCCGAGTGGTGCGGTCCGTGCCACCAGCAGTCACCGATCATCGATGAGCTCAAGAAGAAGATGGGTGACCAGGTCGATATCAGGAAGATCGACGTTGGTGTTGATTCCGAACAGACGCGGCAGTATGCCGCGAAATACGACATCCAGTTCGTACCAACGCTCGTCATCGAGAAAGACGGAGCTCTTATCCAGAAATTGGTCGGCGTCCAGGACCTTGCGAGGCTTGAGAGCATCCTGAAACCACTGGTGTAAGTGGGTGAAGATCGGCATCGTCGGTGGGACCGGCGATATCGGGGAGGGCATGACGCTCCGGCTCTCTCCGAAGCACGATGTGATCGTGGGGTCGCGCGAGGAGGCAAAGGCCATCGCAACCTGCGATACCTGCCGGGAGGCCCTGCATGAACGCGATCAGGAGTGCAGCCTCATCGGCGGTTCCAACCAGCGCGCGGTCGACGAGGCGGATATCGTCATCCTTGCGATACCCTTCAAGCACGTGATTCCTATCCTGAAAGCCCTGACCGGGTTTGAGGGCAAGATCGTCGTCAGCCCCGTCAACCCGATCGAGCGCACGACTCACTTCTCCTACGCCCCTCCACCGGAGGGGTCGGCAGCGATGATGATCAAGGGGTTGCTTCCTCCGGATGCAACAGTCTGCGCCGCGTTCAACAACATCGCCGCAGAAAAGTGGCGGGCGCTCGATGAGGAACTGGACTACTCCGTCGCCGTCTGCTGCGATGACGACTCCGCGAAGCATACGGTCATGGAGATCGTCAACTCCGTCTCACGCCTCCGCGCCTACGACGCGGGGCCGCTTCGTGCCGCATCCGTCGTCGAGAGCGTCACGCCCCTCCTCCTGAACATCGCCCGCTTCAACAGGTTAAAAGACGTCGGCATCAGGTTTGTGTAACCATTTTTTGCCGCCGGGGGGGAGAGCCGGTAGCCGACCCCGGCACGTTGTTCATTCTGGTGAAGCGCAAGAGCTGATAGCACACGGACACCGGATTTCACGTTCTCCCGAACCGGGCTCCCGTCGACGCTCCGCCGCCCACCCCCGGGGATGCACATATCCCGGTCCACGCCAAACCATCCTGTACGATAGCCTCGGGTGCAGAAGATGCTTGATCAGGAGTTTGAACGGATAGGAAAGCGGCTTTTTCAGGAAAGGCTCGTCGGAGCGAACTTCGGGAACATGAGCGTCCGCGGCGAGGGCGGGTTGTACATCACCCGGACCGGTGCGTACCTCGACTGCCGGGAGGTGCCGGTCTATGTGCCTGATGCGGGCGACGCCCCGCGTGAGGCCTCAAGCGAGTACCGGGTCCACCGGGCGGTCTACCGGGAGACGTCTCATTGTGCGATCGTCCATGCTCACCCGGTCCACGCCGTCGCTGCATCGCTCGATGCCGATCTCATCCGGCCGGCCGACAGCGAGGGGGGGATGCTCTGCCCGACAATATCGGTCGTCACCGGGAGCCCCGGGACCGACGAGATTGCAGAGAACGTGGCGGCAGCACTCCGGGACGGCCATATCGTCATCGTCCGGGGGCACGGGACGTTTGCCGCGGGAGAAACGATGGATGAGGCATATATCTACACCTCGATCGCCGAGTA
>NZ_DAOSET010000102.1:0-3212 GCF_035363275.1 Methanoculleus sp.
GACTCGCTCTTTCTCTGCGGCAACCAGGGTATGGAGGGTCTTTCCCAGGGGGCGAAGCCGGGCGAACAGTTCCTGGTGCTCCTCCTCCATCTTCCGCATGATCTCCTCCCGCTCCCGGATCTCTGCTTCACGCTCCCTGATCGAGAGGTACTTGTTCACCGCACGGGCAAAGTCGGCCCGGTGCTTCAGCGTATTGACCGTCTGTTCATGCTCCACCTTCTCCGTTTCCGCCCGTTTGAGCCTCTGCCCGGAGAGGTTCAGGCGTACATTCTGGAGTTTGAGCCCGGTTCTTTCGATCTCATTATGCACACTCTCGCAAGCCGCTCGCTTTCCGAGAATCTGCTCCTGCAGTTGCCGGTTCTCTTCCTCTTTCCGGGCGATTGCCGCAACGTACGCGACATACTGCGATGCCGCCCGCTGCCTTGCCTCCTCGTATGCCTGGTACGATCCGAGGAGGCGATCGTTTGCCGTCTGGAGGATGGAGATCTCGTTCTGGAGGTGCTCGTACTCGTGCAGGCGTGCCTGCTCCACCTGCAGTTTTCTGAGATCCTCCTGGGATTGATACAGTGAGTCGGCGAGCGCTTTCTCGACGGGATCTTCGTCTCCACCGTGAAATTTGAGCCGTCGCCTGTCCTGGAGGCACCGGTCTATCATCTTGATCAGCAGGTCCTCGACGAATGCCCTTGAATCCCTGAAACTGTGAAAGTGGGTTTTTAAGTAACTCTCCTGCCGGTTGATGAGTTTGATGAGTTCCCACTCCGACTCGATGAGATAGTAGTCCTTGAGCCGCCCCAGGTACTGTTGCCGGGTCTCGGCTATCCAGATATCATACCCTGCTTTTGCTTTTTCCCGGAGCATCTTTCGGGTTTCTGAATAGTCCTGGGTGAAGAAGTCTGCTCCCTCTTCCCTGCAGAGGGGAATCTTATCGATATCGAGGTCGTTTGGCTCACCGTAAAGGTGCAGGTAGGAGAAATACTTGATCTCGTCGCTCTCACCTTCATCTTCCTGATCGGACTTTCGTTTTGCACAGAACCCCGTCAGGAGATATCTTCTCCCATCTACGACCTCGTCCAGTTCCCATTCGGCCAGGACATGAGTCGTGCGGTTGCGATCGCCTCCGGTGAACATGTACTTAAAGGGTTTATTCGGGTCAGGAGCGACATTCGGGAGGACGCACTGGAGGATGAGCATTAAAAGGACCGATTTTCCCATGCCGTTGCCCAGTTCATAGGTACCATTGCGGCCATAGAACGGCATGCGGAAGTCCTGATATAACCCCCTTCCCTCGTTGAACTGAGCGTTTACTACCCGCACCGACCGGAGTTTAGGCATCCTCATCGCCCCCCTGATGGCCAAGCCCATCGATGAAGAGTGTGATGGCGTCCTGCACCTCGCGGTTGCTGTAGACCTCGCGGATAATCGCCTTGCAGCGCGGGGTGAGGTAGACGGCATCGTCGTGCTCTTTCGCGAGCTGGTTCTTCTCCAGGAAGGCGATCGTCTCGTTGATCAGGGTGCTCTTTGAGCTGACGCCCCACTGTTTCTTCTCGTCCGGATCGTCTTTCTTGAACTCTACAGCCGGGAGACTGCTCCACAGATCGTGGATGACCTTGAAGTTGAACTGGTATTCCTCGCCTGTCTTCTCAAGATCCTGGATCGCTCCCATTGCCTGCATCTTCTTCTCGACGGCTGTAAGGAGGTTTGCCTTCGCCACCTTCTCCACGTAGGCATCGTACGCGGACTCGTGGTAGAACTCGGTGATAAGAACGTGTATGATAAAAAAGACAGTGTACATCTCGGGGTTGTTGAACCCTCTCCCGAGGCTGCTCCGGATCTCGGCGTTTGAGAGGCCAAAGACCCGGTTCTGTACGCCGGGGCTCAGGTACAGGGCATCGTTATACCTGCAGACAAGCAGGTTGTGCTTCTCTGCACAGAACTCCAGCGCCTCCCTCACCTCAGCCTCCTGATCGTAGCGCAGGAACTCCTTTGGGTGATCTTTGCGTGCAATCGAGCCTTCCGCCAGCATGCAGTGGAGCATCTCCAGGGCGGTCCCAAGGTTCTCCCGGTCAAACTTCATGCAATCGTTCCCCGATAAACGTAAGATAAGAGAGATACACGTCCTCTTCTTCCCCGATCAACACCCGCCTTTCCGGCCGGGAGATCACCCGGATTCGATGGAACTCGCCCCCGAACCGGGCTGCGGCAGAAAGCAGGGCTTCTACCGCAGGCTCATTCTGGCCTTGCGGCGGATGAAGGTCGAAGATGGTCTCGTATGCCTCGCCATCCCTGGCGCCTTTGTTCAGCTCGATCAGGAAGGGGATCAGGTCGATGTGGTCTATCCCCTCGTCTCCCAGGCATGTGCGGATCACGCTCAGGTAGGCCGGCAGATCTATTGTTTCACTCTCCGCCAGCGCGTCAACCAGCAACTGCGCATAGATCCTGAAGTTCTCATCCTGCCGCCCCTCCACGATCTTCTCGATGGACTTCCTATCGCCCCACTCCTCGCTCGTCTTCACCTCTGTGTTCTCCGCCTTCCTCCCGACAATCCTCTGCGGCTCAAAGATCGAGCAGAGGCCAAACGTCCGGGAAACGTTCGGGAGGAGGAGAGGGTGCATCTCCACGATATGCACCTCGTTAGGTACGTTTGCGCGGATGTGGTTCTCCAGTGCTTCCTGGAACTGGTACCTCCGGTCAAAGAGCGATTTCATGCGGACCTGGCAGATCCACTCATACTCTGATGGGAGGTCGGTATAGTCTTTCAAGAGGGTGTTGTGGAGGGTATACCCGTACCCAAGTTCGGTCGCAAGTTCCTGGATGGCGATAAAGTCCTCTTCCTTCCCGAACGATTCGGGGGCGTGAGCGATTCGTTCCTGGTCTTTTGAGAGATCGCGGAGCGTCGCCTGGACCTGGGTGAAGAGTTCCTGCTCCTGCCTGATCTGAGAGATCACCTCCTGCGTGTAGGTGGTAAAGCCTTCGGCCACATCAGGGTCGCCGTACCTCATCCTGTCAAGCAGCGCCTGTTTCTTTCCTTTCTTGCGGAGTACTTCGAGGTTGAGGTTCCGCACCGTCTCCAGGGCGTTTCTAAACGAGCCGCTCTCAATCTGCTTCTTAAAGAGAATGAGGGCAACCGTGATCCTGGACTCTTCGGGGAGCTCCTTGATGCTGATCATGAACTCGAGGCCTTCATCGGTGATCCGGTAGCCGTCTTCGGTCAC
>NZ_DAOSET010000103.1:0-3199 GCF_035363275.1 Methanoculleus sp.
CAATTCTCGGGCCCGTAGCTTAGTCCGGTCAGAGCGCCCGGCTCATAACCGGGCGGTCGTGGGTTCGAATCCCTCCGGGCCCACCTTTAATCGGGGTAATCGTAACAATCGTTGCTTGGATTTTGTTTTCAGCACTAACTATTAGTTGTTCTATGAAACGGGACGTATTCGTAACCCGGTTTTTCAGAAAATCATGCGCCTGATCCGAGATCGTAATGTTCAATCTTCTCCTCTTTCGCTCGTATTCCTTTTCTTTTGCCATTTTCTCTTTTCTCCTGTTTCTTTTCTACTGTCCGCACAGTGCTGTATCTGTCCGCACAGTTTCGGGTATCCTAACTCTCTGTGGGATGGGTCTTAAAGAGGTGGTAACCAAAAACGGGGGCGTTTAAGGGGGACGCCGTGAAGTTTTGGACGGCCGAAAGTGTGGCCATAGTTTCGGGTTGCCGAAACCGCTGTTTTTGTCACCACCTCTTTAAGTGACCAGAATTGCCACCTACAGGCCATGAAACACATCAACGCAAAGGGGGAGGTCTTTCAGCAAACCTCGGTTCGGATACACGAGAATATCTATCTTCTCGCGAAGGAGGCGAGCATCCCGATATCTGAGGCTGCAGAACGGGATGTGATTGCTGCGCTGCGTGCGCGGGGCGTCGAGATCTGAGGGAGGCGCATGACGAAATACGAGATCATAATCACAGAGACAGCAGAGAAACATCTTCAGGCAATCAGGCGTGGAGATAACGAGTATGTCAAAAAAATCATCGATAAAATAAAATTCTGCCCGGGTGAGCACCTGTTCACTTCGATCAAACAATGCAATAAGAAGAAACTGAAAGGGAAGGAGAACACTCACCGGCTACATATTCAGAGGAAATACACGGTGTTTTATAAGGTGGTTAAAACAGAGCAAAAAACATTTGTGGAAATCCGTGAGGTTATGGGTTTCGAGGCGGCGCACAAGAAGTACTCACACGTCGATTTATAACCCCAGCCTTTTTTCTACCTCGGCCAGGGTATATTTCCGACCCTTTCCCCATCTCTCCATGTCTGCATCCAGTCTATCGATACTGGCCTGGATTTCAGCCTGAGTAGGGGTTCTTTTAGGCGTGGTCTTCGGGGTTGCCTTCTCCCGCTCGACTACCGTCTTCGTCGGCATGCATGATGATGTCTGTATCAGGAAAGATATAGTTTTGGGGAGGATCTCTTTCACGCCGGGACCGCGGCCATACTTGAGGGATACCCGGCAACATCCTCTGTGGACTCAGCATAGATGTGCTTCTCGAATCTGAAGGATACATCAGCCCACACACGGCAGTGCGATGAGACCCGGACCGGCAGCAACATTAGTCAACCCACCCCTCTTCGACTTTGACCCACTTCTCCGGATTTTTACGCTCTTTCCCTTCGGCCTCAAGGAATTCCACATACATCGACAGGATGGGATCAACCATGTTCGAGCGGTCCCTACGCTCGATCTCCGCGAGGTGGCCGATCTTCCAGGAGAGAGACCGGCACCCTCACCCCAATTTGCTTCGTTCCCTTAACCATCTCTCCGCTCCCCACCAATGCTATGACGATTGTAGGTTTGTTCGTACACTTATGGGACCCAGAAAGCACCGATACTTCCTCCGTCTTCTGGAGCGCCAAGACCGATCTGGCCTCGGTCCGGCGTGGAGGGGCCCCGGGAAACCGTGCATCACCTACTACTGGCAGAAGGTATTTGTCAATGGAGAAGGAATGAACAATCAACGACGTAAGATGCGAGCAGGCCATACAAGCGTGAGACGCTACCATGACCACGATCCCGGAATCAACAAAGAAGACGCCATCCGTCGTCAGGCTTGAGGAAGTGCTGCCGGTACTCCGGGAGCGGTTCGGCGTGGTAAAGATCGGGGTCTTCGGGTCCACCGCCCGCGGCGAGGAGCGATTTGACAGCGACGTGGACATTCTCGTTGAACTTTCGCCGGGCCGCCTCACGTTCCGGAACTTCATGGCGCTCGCCGACTTCCTGGAGGAGTTGTACGGGCGGAAGGTCGAGCTCGTCACCGTCGGAGGACTGGATCCGCTCATCCGGCAGGACGCGGAGAGCGAGGTGGTCTGGTGTGAAGCGTGATTCCGTCTATCTCGCCCACATCCTGCAGGAGATGGATTTTATCGAGGCCAATTTCCCCTATCGAGCCACTGAGGAGAATGTCGGGGACGATATGATGCAGCGATCGCTTGTCCGGAGCCTTGAGGTCATTGGGGAAGCGTCGAAGAATATCTCAACCGAAGTCAGGGAGCGATATCCTGGCGTCCCTGGGGCGGTATGGCCAGGATGCGCGACCGGTTGATCCACGGGTACTTCAGTGTCAGGTGGGAACTTGTTGAGGACATGGTACAGAACGAGATCCCGGCAGCCAAACCAGAGATACAGGCGATCTATGCAGCGCTGCTTCGTGAAGAGGCGAGCAGCCGGTGAAAATGGCCGTCGAACTCGGACTTAAGATTGCAAAGGGTGAGAGACGAGAACGTCCGCGAGACGTTCATGTATTCTGGTTATTGTGGTAACTACCGATCTTCAGAGGATTCAAATCCCTTCGGGACCACTCGGTTTTGAAAAACGTGTAGAGCGGATGCCCTGCGAATCACAGGCCGGCGTGGGTCTCCCCGTCCTCGGGACACCCCTCTTCCTGCCGGCGGCCGCACCCGGCGATCCGGATCGTCTTGCCGTTCACCAGGGCGTCGGCGACCTTTGCCCGCGCCTCGTGGAGGTCGCGCCAGAGGGTCTTTCGAGAGACGCCGATGGCATGGGCGGCTTCTTCCTGCTCGAGCCCCTGGAGGTCGACGAGGCGGAGGGCCTCCACCTCCTCGGGGAGGATGACAACGACCTCGTCGGGCCTCCCGCAGAGAGGGCCAAAACAGCGGAACGCCGCCGGATCCCCGATCATCCGGCGGGCCCGGGGCCGGCCCCGCCCGCGGCGGCAACGCCCCTCGCCATGCTCGCTCTCGTTCACAGTATCATCTCTGGAGAAGATCTCCGTCCCGCGTGCAGATAGTGCCTTCGCTCCGGCACCGGGGGTTACCGACGACCGCGTGCCCGGCCGCCGCAGTGACCGCGGCCGCATCCGCACGGGATGCCGCCCCGGCCGAGACCGCGGAGGACCGGTGTTGCGGACTCGCCTTCCGGCGCCTCTGTCGCGGAGCACCGGCCCCGGCG
>NZ_DAOSET010000104.1:0-3156 GCF_035363275.1 Methanoculleus sp.
CCCCCGGAACAGGGGTGCTGGTGCCGTTCAACACCTCAACCGTCACAGTCACGGTCTCCCCGCTCCCCGCCGTCACCCACGGGGTACTCGTGTTAATTGTAATAGCATCCGGTATCAGCGCACCGGCCGGGGCCGCCAGCAGCATCAACCCCGTCACCAGGCACGCATATGTCCATTCACTCATACGTCACCGTATCTGTTCCTGGCACATAGGAATATATAATGGTTTCTAACATAATGCACAACTATAATGGCTCCGTTTTTCGATCGGATAACGAAAACCGCGTAAATTGAATAAATATTCAGTAGATGCGGCGATCAGATGAAAAAAAAGTATTTCCATGGCTGCCGCACGAGAATATTCTTTCCGTGCGGGACGAATTCCGCCATTGGAAGCAGAGATCCTGCAGCCCGGGGTCGGGACCCCGGGGAAAAAAAGGTGACCCGGAGGCCTAAAGGCTGTCCCGGTCGCGTGACCTGCCCCGACTCTGCCCGGCCTGCCTCCGCCGCACCACCACAACCCCCGCGACGAGAACCACGGCAACGACCCCGACGCCGGCCACGAGCACCCAGACATTGAAGTTCTGCTCCATGATCAGCGGGACGGTGAACTCGGTCGCGCCGAGCGGGATATCCGCATCGACCGAGATGTTCTGGTAGCCGTCACGGGCGGCGGTCACAGTATACGCCCTGTTTGTGACGAGCGCGGTCTGGAACCTCCCGAGGCTGTCGGTCACCCCGACGACCTTCTCGTCGATGACGATGACCGCGTCGGCCAACGCTTTCCGGTCGGACCCCTCCACCCGGACGGTCACGCTCGCCCGGTCGTACTGGAGTTCGGCAAAGATTGCCTCCGCCACCCCGGAGATGTGCCGTATCTCGCTCCAGTCCTTGTAGCCGGACGCCCGGACCAGAATCTCATAGGTGCCTGCATGGAGTTCGGTGAATACAAATCGACCATCCTGACCGGTCTTCCCCTGGAGCGTCCCGTTGAGGTAGACCTCCGCTCCTCCAATAGGCGTCGTTGCCTCGTTGCAGGCCTTTATCAAGACAGAGTATGCCGACTTCGAGAGGCGCACCTGGAGAAGCACATCGTCCGCCTCAAGGTCACGGTTCTCCAGGTATGGCTGGTAGTCAGTAGCCGTGACCCTGAGGGAATACCTCTTTCCCCGTTCCAGGTGGAGTTGCAGCCTGCCTTCGGCATCGGTCACTCCGGCGCGCGCGTTGTCGATATACACCTCTGCCCCTCCAAGGGGAGCAGAAGTGTCGGCATCCAGGACCCGGACCCCGAGAAGATCTTTACTGAAGAGGAAATACTGGATGGGGCCGTCCTCCACCCCACCAGTCTTTGCCAGCTCAACAGTCTCTTCGAGGTCGTGGTAGCCTGACGCGCGTACCTCGACGCTGTATGACCCGCCCGCTCTCACCGAGAAGTCCACGCTCCCGTCTTTTCCGGTGACCTCCGAGTCGGAGTAGTCGTCACCCTCAACGCGCACCACAGCACCGACGACCGGTTTCAGGGTCACCGCATCGTAAAGTTCGAACGTGAGGGTCTCGTCCTCGCGGACCATATCAACCCGGGCGTGGGTCGCGTCATAATCGATGTAATCCATCCAGTTCCGGTAACCTGCCCGGACAACCTTCAGGTACAGGTCGTCATCCCCGGAATGAACGTAGGAATAGGTGCCGTCCGAGGTGGTCTTCCCGGCGTAGGCGCCGTCGACGTACACGGAAGCGCCGGCAACGGCATCGTCGGTCTCCTCGTCCACCACGCTGATGCGCAGGGTGACCGCCTGCGCCGTGCAGCAGAGGAGGATGCACGAGACGAGAAGGGCTATGATGAGGCGACGTTTTACCATACTTGAGTGTATTGCGGCCCAAAAATTTGAGTGCTTCGGTTTACACCCAGCGCTCCGGGGGAATGCGTTCGATGACCATTCCCTCCACGACCACCGGCATCAGCACCCGGCCGATCTCGATCGCACGCTCAAGGCGCCATTCCCGCTCGGCGTAGATGGTGAAGATGGGGTCGCCCTTCCTGACCCGGGTCCCCTTCTTTGCGTGGATGAAGAGCCCCGCGCCGTGGTCGTAGGGCGAGCCCGCGAGCCGGGCGAGCGTGACGAGCGCGCTGTTGTTTAGTTCGATGACGTAACCGTCCTGCGGCGCCCTCACCTCGAACCGGTACTCTCCCGGAACGATATTTTCAGCCTTCACCGTCGGATCGCCGCCCTGAACCTCGATGATCTGCCGCATCTTCTCGAGCGCCTTTCCGCTCTGGAGGATATCTGCAGCCATCTGGGCTCCCTGCCCCTGTGCTGCCTTCCCGGCCATCTCGAAGAGGATCCCGGCGAGCGAGAGGCTCTTCTGGATCAGGGAGTTCGGCTCGGTCGCCCCCTCGAGAACGGCGAGTGCTTCATGCACCTCAAGGTTCGGGCCGATGGTGTGGCCGACGAGCGACTCCCCGTAACTCAACGCACACTCGACACGCATGCCGAGCCGCTCCCCGAGTTCGATGAACTCCCGGGCGAGTTTCCGCCCCTCCTGGGCCGTCGCGATCTTGGTGTTCCGGCCGACCGGGATATCGATGACAACGAGATCGGCGCCGACGGCGAACTTCTTGGCCATGACGCTTGCAATCATCTGGCCCCGGGCGTCGATCCGGAGCGGGTACTCGTAGGTGATGATCTTGTCGTCTGCAGGGGCAATGTTTGTTGCCCCGCCCCAGACGATGGCGCCGCCGACCTTCTCGGTCATCTGCTGCACCTCGGTCGCCGAGAACGAGACCGGTGCGAGGACCTCCATCAGGTCTGCAGTCCCGCCGGCGCCGGTGATGGCCCGGGAGCTGGTCTTGGGGATCTTAAGACCGCTCGCGGCGACGATCGGCGCGATCAGGAGGGTGATCTTGTTCCCGGGCACCCCCCCGATGGAGTGTTTGTCGACGACGGGATGCCGGGTGAAGCGGAGGCGATCCCCGGTCTCGACCATGGCTCTCGTCAGGTACTCCACCTCGTCCATGTCAAGGCCGTTGATGTAGGACGCGGTGACGTAAGCGGTGATCTCGCCGGGTGAGAGAGTGTCGCTGACGATATCCCTGACAATCTCCAGGGTCTCGTCCTTGCCGAACCGGCCGCCGTCCATCTTCTTCTTGATGTGCGA
>NZ_DAOSET010000105.1:0-3107 GCF_035363275.1 Methanoculleus sp.
GACTACACCGTTCCGGTCACGATCAAGAACGGGGGCGGAAGCGACGTCGGCGCCTTCGACCTCACCATCTACCTGGACGGCGATAAAGCGGCGGTCAAGCACGTCGACGGGATAGGTGCCGGGGCGACGGTCACCATCAATGTCCCGCTCTACACGACGGCGGGAAAACACCGGCTCAAGATCGTCGCGGATGAAGGGAGTACTATCAAAGACTCGAACAGGGCAAACAACGCGGCGGAGGGCGAGTATGTCTTCCCGTAGGACTCTCGCCGGGCTGATCCTCCTGCTCGGACTCCTCGCAGCGCCCGCGGCGGCCACCTACGCCGGGGACAGACCGCTCTCGACCGTCTTTCACGATGAGCTCCGGGGAGGCTACGTCTACACCGCCGGCAACAGCACCTACAGCGGCGCGCTCAACCCCGAAGACCGGTATGCGGTCTCGTTTGATATCGACCTCCCGGCGGACGCAGCCGTCCGCTACCAGCGCATCTATGTCTACTGGTCCTGGAGCAAACTCGACCAGAATGCAATCTACCCGGCGCTCTCGCTCACCCGCACGGATACGGGCGAGAACCTCACGGAGGTTGCCCGCCACACGGACTCCAAGGGGTTCGTCAGCACGAACGACTTCTTCTCCGGCATGGACATCTTCGCGACCAAAGATCTCAACCCCGGGAAAAACTCCTTTGAGGTCGTACTCAAGAACAACGCCACCGACAACCGGACGTTCGTCGTCCAGGGAATAGGGCTGCTCACCGTCTACGAGAGCCCCGAATCGCCGGAGGCGATCGTCTGGGTGAGCGAGGGGGCCGACCTCCTCTACAGCAGCTACGGGATCACCCCCGCCATGGCGTCGAGCCGGATCGACTTTCCCGGAGAGATCGACCGTTCCGGCCTTAAGTCGGCCGAACTCTTCCTCGTCGCTCCTTCGGGGGGCTACACCCGGGAGAACATACCGGTGATCAACCGGCTCTTCTTCAACCGCGAGGGGACAGGCAGCATGCCCTCGTTCTTTGAAACTATCCTCTCGGCGCTCTTCCCGGGGTCGAGCGGGAAGGAGTGGGTGAACGTCTTTGACTCCGACGAGACGGTGCAGATCGGGATCGACCGGCGGGACGTTCTGCCCTACCTGCGGTCCGAAGGGAACTTTGCGCTGGTCCAGGACGAGAAAGACTACCTTGTCCTGTCAAACGCCGTTCTCCGGGCCGAACGGAGGTGATAGGATGGAGACCATCATCGAGGCGAGACACCTGAACAAGGCGTACAACGACCGGGTGACCGCTCTTCTGGATGTGAACCTCGCCATCTGGAAGGGCGAGTTCGTCGCCCTCCTCGGGAGGAGCGGCAGCGGGAAGAGCACGCTCCTGAACATACTCGGCGGCCTTGACGCCCCGACGTCGGGAGAGATCCGCATCGACGGTAAATGCATCGATTTCAGTGACCGAAAGGCGCTCATCGCTCTCCGGAGAGGGTCTATCGGGTTTATCTTCCAGAGTTTCAACCTCATCCCGGCGCTGACGGCGCAGGAGAACGTCGAGTACCCCCTCCTCTTCAACTATCACGACAGGGCCGCGCGGAGAGAGCGGGCCGCCGACCTCCTCGCGACCGTGGGCCTTGCAGATCGGGCGCACCACTATCCACGAGAGATGAGCGGCGGCGAGCAGCAGCGGGTGGCGATCGCGCGGGCCCTCGCCGGAGACCCGCTCATCGTCCTTGCCGACGAGCCGACAGGGAACCTGGATTCAAAGACGCGCGACGAGATCTTCGGCCTGATGCGGCAGGTGAACCGGGAGCGGGAGACGACGTTTCTGATCGTCACCCACGAGCGCGAGCTCGGGCGACGGACCGACCGCACCATCAAACTCCTCGACGGGAGGGTGGTATCGTGATCTTCGGAAGGCTGATCGATTACCTGAAGGTCTCGGCCCACCAGGTCGCCCGAAAACGTATGCGCGTCTTTCTCACCGCCCTCGGCATCGCTATCGGCGTTGCGGCGGTCGTCGGGACCGTCTCTCTCGGCGAAGGCATCCGCTACCAGGCGGTGGAGGCGATCAAGGAGCAGTCCGACCTCACGCTCATCGAGGCGACCGCGGATATCCGCGGAGGCGCGATCCAGCTCATCACGCCGGCAAAGATCGACGAACTCGCCGCCATCCAGCACGTCGAGGCTTCTTCGGCGGTGGTCAGGGAAGCGTACACCACGAAACGGCAGACCTACCTCGAGGTCGTGGGGATCGATCCCGGCGGGATCGAGGGCGTGATCCGGCCGAAGTTCCTGAGAGGCGGCCCCCTCGAGCCCGGCTCCCGGCAGGCGGTGCTCGGGCACGACGTCGCCGAGACGCTCCAGCGCTACGAGGGGGTCCGGTTCGGCGATGCCGTCCCGATCCTCATCCGGCGCTACGACGCCAACGGCATGCCGGTCGATGAAGAGGTGACGTTCACCCTGGTCGGCGTGCTCCAGGAGCGGGACGATGCGTTCGACCAGGCGATGCTGGTCGACCGCGGGGTCGCGCAGGAACTGCGCGGGGACGAGACGGCGTTCGACGGCGTCCTGATCCGGGTCGATCACCCTGAGGAGGTCTTCGGCGTCGTGGACGACGTCAAGGCGCTCGGCCTCACCGCGAAGGGCGCGTTTCAGCAGATCGAGTCGGTGAACCAGCTGATGGACGTCGTCGTCCTCATCCTGGCGTTCTTTGCCGGGGTCTCCCTGATCGTGGGGGTGCTGATGATCGTCAACACGATGGTCACATCGGTCTTTGAGCGGACACGCGAGATCGGGATCACCATGGCCATCGGGGCCTCCCCGGCGGACGTCGTCTACCTCATCCTCGCCGAATGCTTCTACATCGGGTTGATCGGAGGGGTGCTCGGCAATCTTCTTGGGGTCGCATTCACGGGCGCGATCAATACGTTCGGCAAACCGTTCATCATCGCCCGGCTCGGCGATACGTTCTCCACGTTCGCCGAGGGCGATATCACCCTGATCACGCCCGAAATCCTCGCGATCGGGATGGCGATCGCGATCGTTCTCTCTCTGGTATCGGGTCTCTATCCGGCGTTGAAGGCAGCGCACCTCAACCCGGTGACGGCGATACGGACGGGGGTGT
>NZ_DAOSET010000106.1:0-3032 GCF_035363275.1 Methanoculleus sp.
CGATCTTCACGACGTTGAGATCCTTCTCCTGGATCTCCCGGGACGTGAGTTCGATGCCGGCGACGTCCCCGATGGGGATGCAGACCTGTTTCTCCTGGCTGACGAACCAGATGCCGGTCTTCATGACGGCGATCGCTCCTTTATCCCACCGGGCGTCCTGGATGAGCACCCCTCCGCGGACTGCAGGCGACATGAAGTAGGCGTTCAACCGGTAGGCGCTCGCCTGCATGATGATGAACTTCTTCAAGACCGAGAGAACCTTCTCCACCGACGCGACGCGGTAGACCGTCTTCCCCTCAGCACCGGCGGTGATCACCACCTGGTTCTTCTTCTCATCGAGATCGACCACGGACTTGTAGAAGATCTCGGTGTTAAGAGGCGCATCGATGCGGAACCGGTCCTCACCGATCCCCATCGTCGTCGGGACCCATTTTCCTTCGTGCTCGACCTTTATCGGGACTGATTTCATCGTATCATCCGGGTTATCGTTCTGCGTTCATCGCCGCGAGGAGATCCTCAAGCTCCGCTGCAAGGTCTGCTGCCGCATACTTCTCTCCTTTCAGTTCACGGACCAGGCTGACGTCCTCCACGAACTTCCTCTTCTTTGCGTCGGATTTGAGCGAAGCGATCAGGTCGTCGTCGACCGTACCGCCGGACGCGAAGGAGACCATGTCGAACTCCTCTTCCGGCTCCTCCTCGAGAACGTCTTCTTCCTCCGGGAGGGGCTCATCCGCGGCAACCTCTTCGCCCTCGATCTCGATCTCACCCGGGTCCAGGTCGTCGAGCGCGGAGAGTTCCGCACTCAGCACGCTCATATCCGGTATACCGTCGCCTCCGGGGAGTTCCGGGATACCGGCGGCGGTCATCGGCAGAGGGGTCACGGCGGGTTCGCCGGTGAGTTCGAGACCGGATGTGAGGTCGAGGTCGTCGAGACCGCTCTGGTGCGTCCTGAGGATCGCCGATACGGCGTCTTCATCCTCCCCGGAGAGGAGCGCGAGGTGGTCGGGATCAAACGCCGCCCCGGGACCGGACCCCTCGCCGTTAATGTCCAGGTCCGCGAGCGAGTCGAGGTCCAGGTCTGCGAGCGAGGCCAGGGGGTCGACGGCACCGCCCCCGCCGGCCTTCGGCGTGACCGGGGTCAGGGGCTGATCGGGGGCGGTGCCGTCGACGGCCTCATCAAGCATGAGATCGAGCTGCTCGATCCGGTTCTTCTTCTCACCTTTTGGGGTACGGGCGTGTGCGATCGTCTCCCGGATCGATGCCCCGAGGGTCCCGAGCATGCCGGAGAGGTTGATCTCGGTGGATGCGAGCCGCCGGATGAGAGACGGTCTATCTGCCGGCACGTTCGCGTCCGTTTCCCCGGACTCTCTCTTCTTCTCCTTTCTCTCCCGCAGAGCGGCGGCGAACCTTGAGGGTTTCAACTCGACGAGGTCGAGCGCTCCCGTGACGATGAGGGCAAGAAACCCCGCGAGCACGGTGCCTGCAACGATGACCTCGACGGTGGCGTCGAAGACGATGATCAGGGAGCCTGCTCCGATGGTGATCAGGAAGAGCAGCGGACGACGTAGTTGTTCTCTCACATTACACCCCCACAAATGCCGGAATAGTGAAGAACGCATCGACCAGGATTGGAGCCACGATATAGATGACCCCGGTGACCGCACAGAGCAGGCTTGCGAAGAAGTAGTAGATGTACCGGTCGCCGCCCATGACAATCTTTCCCGCAAACATGTTTGCGACGGTCAGCATTAAGAGGATCGTCACGACGTAGGTCCGCATCGTCTCTTCGGGGAAGTTCACGAAGATGTTTAAGGACGACCCCATTGAACCGCCGATCGTTGCCGTACTTCCCGAGAGTGCGGCCGCCGTCTCTTCAAAATGGGCCATCACCTCCTGGATCGCGTTGGCCATGGTGAGGAGGATCTCAAAGAGGAAGACGAAGATCCCGATCATCGCCCCGTGCATCGGGATGAGCAGGACGATAAACCCCTTCACCATCATGTCGCGCTTCCGCCGGAGGAGCACCTGCTCGAGCATCGACGAACCGACGATCTTGCCGATCTGGTCGGGGGACCCGCCGAGGGCCACCGCGTCCCGGAAGATGTTCATGTACTTGTAGATCAGGTAACTGCCGGTCTCCCCGATGAACTTCTTCCAGGTCCCGGCCTCGTCGAGGCCGAGGTTCAGCTTCGACGAGACCGCGTTGATGAACGGCTCTAAGTGGACGAGCGACTTCCGATCCACCTCCTGGAGCGCGTCGCCGGTGGTGATGCCTTTGCCGCCCATGATCGAGCCGAGGCCCCGGATGAACGTGGAAAAGTCTTCGTCCCGGTTGATGACGTTGGCGTCGTCGATGTAGCCGATGATCCCGAGCGGCATCAGCAGGAGGCCGGCGAGCAGGAAGATTACACCGGCGTTGACGCCGGCGAGGACGAGGAGGAGCACGATCACGGCGGTGATCAGGATCATCGGGCGCTCCAGTCGCCTGATGATGCCCTGCTCCTTTGAACAGATCTCTGCAAGCCCGTGCGTCCGGGGGTCGTCGGGGACGGCCCGGTACATGATGAAGAGGCCGAAGACCGATATCAAGAGGATGATCAGGTAAGAGGTGTTCAGCGTCGCTTCAATCCCATCGGGGGCATAGATAGCGACCGAGATCATGATGATGATCGCGACGAGCGACGCGGAGAGGAGCATCGCGATGTAGGCGTCGCCCCACTTCTTCAAGAGTTCGATCCCCTGCTCGAACGTGTTCCGGTAGATGCTCCTGATGCTCGAGAGTTCCGTGCCGATGAAGTCGTCGTCCGGGACACCGGAGTCGATCGAGTTCGCGTAGCGGTTGAGCATGCTCTGGAGAGTGCTGTTCCGGCACCGTTCGGCGACCGCCCGGAGGGCTCCCGCGTAGCTGTTGCCCCACCCGGTGACCAGGCGCTGCACCCGTGCGATGTAACGCGACGGGATGTACTCGAACCGCTCGGAGGTGTACTGGAAGATCTCGGGCCGGGTCACGGCCGACGTGGTGATCGCGGCCA
>NZ_DAOSET010000107.1:0-2728 GCF_035363275.1 Methanoculleus sp.
CCAGGGTCTCGTCCTTGCCGAACCGGCCGCCGTCCATCTTCTTCTTGATGTGCGAAAGGGATGCCGGCCGCTCGGCGCCCCGGACCTCGACGGAAGTCCCCTCGTCGACGGCAAGCGTGGCGTTCAGCGGCCGGTAGATGCCGATGACACCGGGCTCGATGAGCGAGCCGGTGGTGTCGACGTGGGCCTGGGCGCTCTTGCCGGTCGTTTCGTCGGCGATCTGGACGCGGTCGCCGTCGCGGATACGCATGTTCCGTGCGTCGGTGCTGTGGAGGAGGACTCCCTTGTTTGCTATGTCGAGCAATTTTACGGTCAGTTTCATACGCGTAATCCTATCCTACCTGAAACTGAGGTTTTGTACTACTTAAGAGCGGCTGATCGGGGGAGCGATGGGGGTGGAAGAACCCGGAGTGATAGAGCCGGTCGTCGCTCACAGTGGCACGGCCTCCTGGCAGACGCGATCCCTGATAAACCAATGCAGTCCCTTCTCAGTCATCACGTCGACATCACGGCCGAGCAGGTCTTGCAGGTCCTGGGCAAGGGCAATGTGGTCAAGGAGGCTTCTCCCGGGCTCGAACTCGACAAGGAGGTCAATGTCGCTTCCCGTGGTCTCCTCACCCCGGACAACCGATCCGAAGACTCGGACTGTACGGGCACCGTGTCTGGCTGCGATCTCGAGGATCTCATCCCTTCTTTCGAGCAGTTCCGCATGCAGACTCATCCTGCATCGATCTTATGAAGCAAGGGATATAAGGGTTCGCCCGGAGATGGGAACGCGCTGATCCCCAGAACGAAACGCATATCCTTGTGTTGGGACTACCCCTGAGTGAGGGCCTGGTGTAGGCAGACTCCGGGCGATCAAAGGTCATGATGCGAAGAAAGCCGTCGACAGAGGATGGGTTTCTCGAGTTACTCTAAAATGCGGGGAAACATGGAGTTTACCGTTGTGATCCGGAAGGCCGAAGAGGGGGGATTCTGGGCTGAAGTCCCTATGCTTCCCGGGTGCTACTCCCAGGGGGAGACGATTGAGGAGACGCTGGAGAATATCAAGGAGGCGATCGAAGGGCATGTGGAAGCGTTGCGGCAGGAGGGGCGGGCGGTTCCCCCGGAGGAAGACCTGATCATCGGCAGGGTCCGAGTCTTCGAAGGCGTGGCGTGAGCGGGTGGGGACAACGGCTCACCGGGTGCGGTCATTTTCTCCGGCAAAGATACACAGCGGTAGTTCCCGACAAGATCCTCCAGGACGGCAGGGGGTGTACTGATGGAGGTCCCCTGCGGGTTGCCCTGTAGACCAAAAGATTACGCTCCTCTCATCGCCGTCTGGATCCGCTCGTCCACCAACCGCTACAGGGACTCCGGGGCGTGCGGTCAGACCTGGATGCCGGCTCTGGAAAGGGCACCCTTGATGGCGGCAAGTTCCTTCTTGATCTCTGTAAACTCGTCATCAAGGCACTTCCGGGTATCCCTTCGGAGCCCTGCAACCTCATCTTTTGTCTCAATCCCGATTTGAAGCATCTGGTCTTGTTTATCCAGCATCTGATCCTGCTTCTTCAAACTCAGTTCAGAATTCTCCAGCGTCTGGTACATGATCGTGCCGGCGAAATCAACCCTCTCAAACAGTTCCTCCTGGAGGTCTCCGCGGATGATCTCAAAAGTCGTGAATTCCCCGGTTGCTTCCTGCCATTTGATGCTGAATGATTTGACCGCAATCGGATAGCGGATGATATTGATCCTCTCGATGAGGGCGCGGAGGTCCTCTTCACTCCCCTCAGCGACGATCTCGACCTCACCGGTATCGAGGTTCTTTACGTACCCGGAGATATCCTTGTTGAATGTCTCTTTGTAGACGTGATCCCGGAATCCGACCCTCTGAACCCGCCCTGCTGCAACGGCGAAGAATCGCTTCATCAAATTTCAATATGAGGGGTGGGAATAAATAGGTTCTTCTTGCTTATCGCCCGGCGGATGGTGTTTGGGCCCATCTTTTCTCCGGTCCTGTTCCAGGCAGGGGCGAATGATCGAGCCGAACGGTTCCCATGCCCCGGCGTTGGTAGTGCCCTGGGATATATCTGATACTCGTTCTCGGTGGATCCGAGTTTCCCGTATCAGGCACTGGTGACACCCAATTCAGGCTGCCGTTCTTCCCTGCCGAGACTGGTGCGGGACCTGGCCTAACCCTGCGTTCGCCCCTCGCTCGGCAAGCATCTCCTCATGCTGTGGACCGTGGTGGCTATCGCCACGCGGGGGGTGGGGACCGGGGAGGGGGTCTCCCCCTCCCCGCACGCGGCACGGCACTCCTCAGGGCACCCCGCCCGGCCTCCTCCCCGGACTGGCAGGCAAGCGGGAACACACGGAGGGGATCGCAGATTCCGGGGTGTTGTTTCATAGGGCACTACCCGGGTGGCAATCTCAGCGATACCTCAGGCTCCGCCACATCGCCCCTTCCCGGTAGTCCGACCGCCAGCGAACCCAGAGATCCCCGGGTCCGTGGCACCGTCCCGTACCCGAAAAACTGCTCAACAAAAGCAGAACAAAACAAAAAATTAGGGTTGGTTAGGGTTTAGTCCCGACGAAGGACCAGGAAGGCAACCGCACCAAGACCGGCGAGAGCAAGGAGTGCTCCGAATCCGGGGGTGGTGGTCGGGGTAGCCTGGGTGGTCGTGGTGGTGGTCGGGGTGGTCTCAGTGCCGGTCGGGGTCGTGGTCACGGTGCCCGTGGGCTGCGTGGT
>NZ_DAOSET010000108.1:0-2647 GCF_035363275.1 Methanoculleus sp.
GCGTTCGGGCACCAGCCGAGTTTCTTCCTGAGATACTCCATAAAGACCGTCATCAGGAACCCCCCAGCACCCGGGCAATCCGTTCGGGGTCGTCCGTGTAGACGTGGAGGAACCCGCCGGACTCCAGTTTCACCTTGAGGTAACCGGGATACCGCAGACTGAGAAGGGCGTGATATAACTTCGCTAGCAAATACACCGCAAAGCCGGCTGAAAAGAGAAGATGAAACGAGAACTCGGGGTCGACCATCTGGCCGCCTAAAAACTGCGTCAACCCCCTCCCTGCGAGGCCGAAGAATATCCCCGCAACCAGGAGAAGAAAGAGCAACGCGACCGCCCAGCGAGGAATGGGAAGGTTTGTCTCTTTCACCTCGACCGACCTGACGGCATCCTTTTCGAAGACGAGCGGTTGGGAATGCGGTCTCCGGACAATGATGGCATCCCCGAAGGACTCTACTACTGTCTGTTTTGTATCGAGATAGAGGCGCACTGCGGCATACGTCGTGAAGGTGAGGGCGAGGAGGATATAGAACCCGGAACGCAACTGGGGGATCAGGAAGCCTATTACGAGGAGCCCGAAGAACCCACCGAGGGCAAGCAGCATCAGCGGTAAGAGGCGGGGACTGACGTAGTCCACGAATACGTTCTCCACCACCTCCCGATTGCCGTCCGCCGCAGCCCCGAGCCCGACCTCGCCGGCCGGCTCAGCATACCGGCGCTGGCAGACCCCGGCGGCTGCCGCGTTCGGGCACCAGCCGAGTCTCTTCCGGATATACTCCACGAAAACCATCATCCGGCTACCTCCAGCATGCGGGCTATCCGTTCGGGGTCGTCCGCGTAGATAGCAGCAAGTTTCTTCTCCGCGGTCGTTATCGTCAGGGTTCGCGGGTAACGTGCCCGCACGTAGGTGCGGTAGACGATCACGGGGAAGAAGATTGCGCCACCAATCCCGAAGATAAACCGCATGGAGGTCGGGTTATCCCATCCAAGGTATATACTGCCGGCCGCCGACACGAGAAGCGCCGCCAGCGTCGTCGCGAGGAGCCAGAAGGGGACGGGGAGTTTGTTCTCTCCCACCTCCACCTTCACGACGGCATCCTTAGGGATGACGACGGGCCGAAAGAGCGGTCGCCTGATGGTGATCGCTTCCGAAGCAATCTCGACGCGGGCTCTTCGCAGGACCCCGTACAACTCCACACCGGAGAAAGCCAGCAGGGTAGCCAGCAGGAGAAGACGGCCAGCAAGAGCTGTCACAGCGAGGCAGCCGATGAGAGAGGCGCCGGCAAGCAGCAGCAGGAAGAGCCTCCCCGGGGTGCCGATTGGGCCGTAGTCCACCAGTGCACCCTCCACCACATCCCGGTTGCCTTCTCTCGCCATACCGACCTCGCCCTCCGGCGCGGCATACCGCCGGCGGACAGTGCCGGCCGCCGCCGCGTTCGGGCACCAGCCCATCCAACGGCGTATCGTCTCGGAGAACTTCATTATCATACGCGTTCACCCTTTGTTGCCGTATCCACGGTATACACCGACCCCCACTCCGCGATCATGATCGCCTGGTGCCGGCGCTCCCAGAGGATCGTGAGGCCGTACCAGGTCCAGAAGATGAGGCTTGCGCCCAGCATGAGCCCGGGAATCCGGTCGAACATCTCGCCCAGAACAAGGTACGCCATACCGGCGACAAAGAGAACGGAGAACACCGGTGCTTTCAGGTACTGAACAATGCGCCGTCCAGGGGTCATGTTCTCCCTGTGGAACTCACCGGCGGCAACCCGCGCATACCGCTTCCGATAACTGAGCAGAGCGCCGAGGAGCGCCCCTACCCCGACGGCAAGACCCGTCCACATGGCAAGGTGCCCTGAAGCATCCTCGACCAGGGTAAAGAGCGCCGCTGCCACCGCTGATGCAACCAGCGCCGCGATGAGCAGCTGGTTGTGGTGGATTCGCCACCACCCGGGCTCGGTCCGGGGGACGCAGTCCCGCCCGCCCGGTAACGCGGCAGTCGCCGGTCGCATCGTGAGCTCCGGCCGCATCGACCCCGTCATGGGGCACCAGCCCATAAGCCTCCGTATCGCCCCGGTGACCTTCAGCATCATGCGTTTTCACCCTCCGCTGTCGTATCCAGGGTATACATCGACCCTTTCTCCGCGATCAGGGTTGTGCGGTGTCTGCGCTCCCAGAGGATCGTGATACCGTACGTCGCCCACCCAATGAGGCTCACGGCCAGCATGAACCCGATGATCTGGCCGAACATCTCGTTCCGAATAAAAAGCACCACGATAGCGGCGGAGAGAATGAGGGCCACCGGCCCGCCCAGGTCCCGGATGACGCGCTGCCACCGGCTCATGTTGGCCCTGATGAACTCGCCGGCGGCAACCCGCGCATACTGCTTCCGGTGACCGAGCAGGAAGCCGAGGGCCCCTCCAGCCCCGATGGCAAGGCCCGTCCACACATCCGGATACCCCAACTCATCCCCGATCAGGAGATAAACCGCTGCTGTCGCCGCCGATGCGGCCAGCGCCATGGTGAAGAGCTGGTTGTGGTAGCGGTGCCACCACCCGGGTTCGGCCCGGAAGAGCCCGTCCTGCCCGCCCGCCGCCGCGGCCGCAGCCGACCGCACCGCGAGTTCCGGCCGCATCGCCCCCGTCATGGG
>NZ_DAOSET010000109.1:0-2646 GCF_035363275.1 Methanoculleus sp.
GTGGAGGTGGCACCGTCGCCGAAGGACCAGAGCCAGGAAGTCGGGTCGCCGGTGGAGAGGTCCGTGAACTGGACGACCAGCGGGACGGGGCCAGAGGTGACGTTCGCGGCAAAGTCTGCGGTTGGTAGTTCGACGATGCCGAACTTCGCGACGAAGGCATCGCTACTCCCTCCACTATAGGTGCTCTGGTATGCCCGCAGGACAGGGAAGTCATTAGATCCCGTATACCCCGCGACCCATACTCCGCCGGCGTCGTCACCCGCAAGCGCTTTTCCATAATCATCCCCCTCCCCGCCCAGGTAGGTCGATAAGAGGAGAACGCCCTCCGACGAGAAGTGGGAGACGAAGGCATCGTAATAATCTTCTCCTCCTCCATAGGTGTTCTGGAACGCATCATCCGTGATCGGGAAGGCGGTAGATTTTGTACACCCCGTGACCCACACCCCTCCATCGCCGTCACCCGCAAGGGTATATCGATGATCATCTTCTCTTCCTCCGTACCCATCACAATCATCCTTCTCCCCGCCCAGATAAGTCGATGAGAGGAGAGCGCCCTCCTGCGAGAAGCGGGCGACGAAGCGATCGCCATAAGATGACCCTCCCCTGTAGGCGTTCTGGTGTGCGTTCAGGGTCGGGAAATCGTCAGAGCGTGTATCTCCTGTGACCCATACTCCCCCGGCGCCGTCACCCGCAAGGGCATATCCGGAATCATGTTCGTCTCCACCCAGGTATGTCGAGTAGAGGAGAGTGCCGTTCGACGAGAAGTGAGAGACGAAAGCATCATAACTCCCCTCATTGTCCCACTGGTATGCGTTCAGGACCGGGAAGCCACTGTTGGGGTAATCCGGCACATGCACTGACTGTGTCTCTCCAGTGACCCAGACACCTCCATCGCCATCACCCGCGAGGGCGGATCCGTCATCGTGATTCATTCCGCCCAGGCAGGTCGATGAGAGGAGAGTGCCGTTCGATGCGAAGTGGGAGACGAAGACATCCCACCCCCCTCTGTTGCCTCTCTCGAATGCACCACCCGTGACCGGGAAGCCGCCATAATCGTTGCCCCCCATGACCCATACTCCCCCGTCGCCGTCACCCGCAAGGGCCGAACCATAATCATACCCATCTCCGCCCAGGTAGGTCGATAAGAGGAGATCGCCGTCAAACGAGAAGCGGGCTACGAAGGCATCGCCAGAACCCCCTCCATAGTCGCTCTGGTATGCATCCCCCGTGACCGGGAGGTTGGTTGAGGTCGTCAGTCCCGTGACCCAGACCCCTCCTTCGCCGTCACCCACAAGGGCATTGTCGATTTCAGTTTCCCCTCCGCCCAGGTAGGTCGATGAGAGGAGAGTACCGTCCGACGAGAAGTGGGAGACGAAGGTATCTCCACCTCCTCCATAGGTGCTCTGGGATGGGTTCAGGACCGGGAAGTCGGTTGAACCCGTCGTCCCCATGACCCATACTCCCCCGGCGCCGTCACCCGCGAGGACATGTCCATACTCGGCGGTCGCTCCACCGAGGCAGGTCGATGAGAGGAGGGTGCCGTTCGATGCGAAGTGGGAGACGAAAGCAATGTGGCCCCCATTTCCATTGGAGTCGTCCAGGACCGGGAAATCGAGAGAGCCCGTATACCCCGTGACCCATACCCCTCCTTCGCCGTCATCCGCAAGGGCATACCCCATATCCCAATTCTCTCCGCCCAGATAACTTGAGTAGACCAGTTCGGGGTCGATGATCAACTCATGCCCGGCGTCGTACTCCGCCACCGCGATACGAACCGATCCGTCATCGACGACGTACTCCGCGGCCCGACTGACCTTTTCCCCGTCGATCACCTGCCAGCAGACGAGAGGGCTCTCAAGCAGCTCCCCTGCCGGCGACGCAAACCGCAGCACGCCGTCCCCATCCACGCGAGGCATGCTCTCTCCCTCGTAGAGCAGTTCAATCTGCGAGGGGTCCGCGCCGGGGGAGATGTGGAACTCACGTTTCAGCCTGCCGTTCTCCTCGGCATACACGAGATCGATCCCGGGATACAGGTCTTCATATACGATCCTGGAGTACACCGGGATGCCGCTCAGCCACTCCGACGAATCGTTCCCGACGTAATAGTTCACGACCCCCGGACGCTGACGGCAAGCGGTCAGCTGTGTGTCGGGGGATGCACCGGCAAACGACTGCCGGATAACGTCTCGGGAGACGTTATCCGCACTCCCTGAGATATGGGTCAGCACAAGTCCGTCCCTCGTAAAGAAGACCGTTGTTTCCCGGTGCTGCAGGACATACTCCACCCCGGGGTCGCACTGGCCGACATTCGGGATGAAACCCAAACCGAGAAGTCGATAGTCCGCTCCGCCGTCAATTTCAAGAGAACCCGGGGATGGACCGCCCGTTTCTGTATTCGCCGCCGCTACCGCCGGCAGCAACGCTGCCAGTACAATAAGAACCACGAGAGAGAGTATCCGCTTCATCATGACCACGCATCCGCGACACCGATCCTGCCGGCGAGCTCCTGCTGCCCGGGAGTCGAGAAGGGGAAGCGAGGGGTATCGGGATGCCCGGATGTCGGGATGGCCGCGACGGTCGATGAACGCCTCTCGATCGGGGAAGTCATTCCCTCGTGATGCCGGATCGGCTATCTGGCTATGCACG
>NZ_DAOSET010000110.1:0-2612 GCF_035363275.1 Methanoculleus sp.
TGCGGTCCGGCACGCGGATCGTATTCTGGTGCTGGACGGGTGCGCCGACTGCTGCGGGAAGAAGAAACTCCGGGCGCTCAGAATCGAGCCGCACCTGCACATCGTCGCGACCGACTGCGGCATCGCGAAGAACGGGATGAGCGAACCCCGGTTCGACGAGATCGAGCGGCTGGCCGCCGCCGTGCTTGAGGCGATCAGGGAGTGAACGCCGGCCGGGTGCAGGCACCCGAAGGCGTAACAAGGGCGCACGCTGTAGCCTGTCCTGCATCGCGCTCCGATGCCCACTGCAGGAGCGGCAGTATCGCCTCCCGGAGCCCGGCACCGTCCCCGGTGAGCGAATACTCCACCCGGGGCGGGATCTCGGCGTAGCAGTGCCGCTCGACGAGATGCTCGTCCACGAGGACTTTGAGCGTGTCGGTGAGAGTCTTCGGGCTAATGCCGGGAAGCGCCCCCTGCAGTTCGGTGAACCGGATCGTCCCGGCCCGTCCGATGGTCGTGATGATCAGGAGCGTCCATTTCTTTGCAATGACGGGAAGTATCCCCCGGAGAGGACAGGTGGCGAACGCCTTGCTATCGTTGCACATAGTTAGTATCAGTATCGACAGGAAGTACCTTAATACTTCATTTGAGAAAGTATTGTCGTGAACACTTCAGACGCTTCTCTCGTGTGCGGATGAAAGAGATATGGGGAAGGGGAGATATCGTGACCCAGGAAACCGGTGAGAACCGCGGCGCCCGGCTGAATCTTATGCAGATGGCAGAGTTTTCCAGGGACGGACCGGTAAAGAAAGACCTGATGCGAGCGGGGCAGACCGATCTGGTTCTCGTCTGCTTCGAGAGCGGCCAGGAGATCCTGCCTCATCGAGAGCCGTATGCGGTACAATTTCTCGTGCTTTCCGGGGAAGGCACCATCGTATCGGGAGACGACGAGTATCAGGTGGAGACGGGGCATCTCGTGGCGGTGGCCGCAAACGGGATGCGGGGTATCAGGTGCCGCACACGGATGATCATCCTCGGGATACGTCACGTTGTGGGAGGGAACCAGACATGCCGGGAGTGATCGAGGCGCGAGACCTGACGAAGGCCTTCGGCACCATCATCGCCGTGGACCGCGTCTCGTTTGAGGTACGCCAGGGTGAGATATTCGGTTTCCTCGGCCCGAACGGGGCGGGGAAGACCACCACCACAAGGATGCTCACCGGTGTCGTTCCGATGGACGGCGGGAGTGTCAGGATCCTCGGGCACGACATCCGAAAAGAGCCGGTCCGGGCGAAGCAGCGGTTCGGCGTCGTGCCCGAGACCTCGAACGCCTACGTCGACCTTACCGCATGGCAGAACCTCATGCTGATGGGGGAGCTCTACGGGCTTGACAGGACCCGGGCAGAACGGCGTTCACGCGACCTCCTCGAGACCCTCGGTCTCTCCGAGAGGAGAGACCAGAAGGTGCAGGGGTACTCCAAAGGCATGAAACAGCGGCTCATACTCGCCATGGCGCTCCTCCACGAGCCCGAACTCCTCTTCCTCGACGAACCGACGAGCGGCCTTGACGTGCAGAGCACGCAGATGATCCTCGCCATGCTGCGGGCGCTGAATGCGGACGGGACCACCATCTTCCTCACCACCCATAACATGGAGGAGGCGAACCGGCTCTGCGACCGGGTCGGGATCATCAGGAGCGGCCGGATCGTCGCTATCGATGCGCCGGAGAGACTCAAGACCGCGATCGACCGTGTCCACCGGATCGAGGTGAGCTTCGATGGGGAGGTTGCGGGAGACCTCCTTTCAGGGCTTGCGGGCATCACCGGGGCTGCCCGAACGGGGGACAAGTGGCAGATCACGGCGGAGGATCAGGACACGGCCATCCGCTCCCTCGTAGCATTCAGCCGGCAGGAGGGGACGGCGATCCTCACCCTGAACACGCTTGCCCCGTCGCTTGACGAGGCCTTCCTGCGGCTGACACAGGAGGAGCGGCCATGAACCCGTCAGCGTTCCGGCAACAGATCCGGCGGGCATGGGCGATCGCGAAGAAGGATATCCGTATCTATTACCTCAAGGGCCCGGTGCTCATCTTCGGAGTTTTCATGCCGGTCTTCCTCTTCCTGGCCTTCTTCATGGGAGGCCGGCAGCTCCCCCTCGCGTTCCTCCTCTCCGGGCTTGTGGGGATGACCCTCTTTTTTACCGCAACCGCCGTATCCCCCGCAATCTTCCCCTGGGAGGGACAGGCAAAGACCCTCGAACGCCTTGCCGCCTGCCCCGTCACCATCGAGGCGATCGTCCTCGGGGATATGATCGCCTCCATCCTCTTCGGCATCGGGGTCACGATGATCACCCTTCTCATCGGGCTTGCGCTCGGCCTCTCGCTCCTGCACGGCATTGTGCTGGGTTTTGCCATCCTGCTTGCCGCACTTTGCTTCTCGGCGATCGGGATGCTCCTTGCCGTCCCTCCTACGAACGTGCCCTCAAACATCATGATGCTCTCCACCCTTCTGAAGTTCCCGCTCGTCTTCATCTCCGGCATCTTCATCCCGCTCGAGCAGATGCCGGCGTGGGGACTTTATCTTGCTGTCTGCTCGCCGCTCACCTACTTCACGGATCTTGTCCGGTACTCGTTT
>NZ_DAOSET010000111.1:0-2602 GCF_035363275.1 Methanoculleus sp.
TGGTCAATGATTGATGATAACGATGGGTAAAAAGCAGGGAAGACAGGCAAAACGCGGGGCGCATACGCATGATGACGGCGGGGATCTCGACGCCGGGACCCCCGCACCGGCACGTTCGGAGACGCTCACCCTCGATACGCTTGTAACATCCGTTAAGACCAGCAGGTACCTGCAGGTCCTCATCGGGCTGACACTCGCCGGGTTTCTTCTCCGGTTCTACAACCTCGGCGGGAACTCGCTCTGGCTCGACGAGGCCTCGACCCTCACGTTTGCCCGGCAGTCGCTCATCGGCATATGGGAGAGCACCGCCGGCGGCGAGTTCAACCCACCGCTCTTCTACTGGCTGGAACACGGCATGCTCCTCTTCGGGGAGAGCGAGTTCGTGCTCCGCCTCCTCCCCGCGCTCCTTGGCGCCCTGACGATCCCCGTCGTCTACTTCATCGGCAAGGAGTTCCGGGACAGGAACGTCGGGCTCATCGCCGCCGCCCTCCTCGCCTTCTCGCCCTTCCACATCTTCTACTCGCAGGAGGCCCGGGCATACGCCCCGATGCTCTTCTTCTTCTCGCTCGCGCTGCTCTTCTACATGCGAGCAAGCCGGTCGAACGAGGTCCGCTCATGGGTCCTCTTCGGGGTCTTCTCCGCGGTCGCCTTCTGGATGCACTTCTACGCCATCGTGCCGGTCGCCGTCCTCATCCTCCACGCCCTCGTCACCCGCGCGGGCGAGATACGGCGTGACCTGCGGAGCGCGAAAAACCCGGCCCTCGGGCTCGTCACCTTCATCATTGTCGCCCTCCCCCTGCTCATCGTAACGGTCGGCCTCTTCTTTATCCGGACCTCGTCTGCTCCGAGCTTCGGCCTGCAGGGGATCAGTGTCGTGCACCAGACTCTCCAGCAGATCTCGGGGTTCAGCGACCTCGTCATGGTGCTCTTCCTCATCCTCTTCCTGCTCGGCGTCGCCGTCACCTGGCGCGAGGACCGGGACGGGGCGCTCCTCCTCGTCTTCATGATGGTCCTCCCGCTGGCGGCAAGCCTTATCCTCTCGTCGGCGATGCCGATGATCCCGCGTTACCTCATCTATCTCCTCCCCGTCTATTTCGTCGGCATTGCGTCGGCGTATCCCGCACTGTATGCCCTCGTCAGGGACAGGAGGGCGGTCTACCTCGTCGTGATAGCGGCGGCGGTCATCAGCCTCCCGTTCCTTGCGACCTATTACACGACCCCCCAGAAGAACGATTGGCGTGGCTTCTCTGCGGAGCTGGCCGGTATGACGGGGGAGGGAGACCTCGTCGTCGTCCTGCCGCCCTATATGGCACAGCCCCTTGACTACTATTACAGCAACGCGACCGACCGGACCCTGGAACTCGGGGCGACGACAGGCGAGGAACTCCAGGCACTCCGTGACAGTTACCCCGGCCGGCGTGCGTTCTACGTCGTGACCGTTGACATCCTTGCCGTAGACCCCACCGGGGACGCGGTGAACTGGCTTGAAGAGAACGCAGGGCTTGAGAGGCAGCATACGGGGATCTACCTCTTTTCGTCGGCCTGATATGAATACACAATCCTGACATGAGAGCAGCATGACTGAACGTTACGACCTGACAGTGATCATACCGACATTCAACGAGGAAGAGAATATTGCCGCGATCATCGAGGCGGTGAACGGAGTCTTCTCGGAGAACGGCATCAACGGAGAAGTTCTCGTGGTGGACGACTCCTCAAAAGACCGCACAATCTCGACCGTGCAGGGGATCGCCGGCCGGCGCGAGAACGTGCGGCTGATCGTCCGGAAGGAAGACCACGGCCTCTCCCAGTCGGTCGTCGAGGGGTTCGGGGAGGCACGCTCGGAGATCCTGCAGGTCATTGACGCCGACTTCTCGCACCCGCCGGAGCTCATCCCCCGGTTCTATGAGGCGGTGCGGGACGGTGCGGATATCGCCATCGGAAGCAGGTACATGAAGGGCGGGGATATCGAGCAGTGGCCGCTCAAGCGGAGGGTCATATCGCTCGGTGCCACGGCGTTCGGGCGGATGCTCTTTCCTGAAGTCACCGATCCCGTGAGCGGGTTCTTTGCCGTGCGGCGCGAGGTCGTCGCCGGCGCACCGCTCGCGCCCCGGGGCTACAAGATCCTGATGGAGGTCCTCGGCAGGGGCCGGTGGCGCTCGTTCGTCGAGATCCCGTTCGTCTTCAAGGACCGCGAGGAGGGAGAGAGCAAACTCCGGGCCGACACGATAGTGGACTACCTCCGGCAGTGCGCCGGGATCATCCTTTTTGCCGCCACACGCCGGGCCGGACCGGTCTATAACGAGTGGACGAAGATCGTCCGGTTCGGGCTCGTCGGGCTCTCCGGCATCTTCGTCAACATGGGGCTCCTCTACGCCCTGACCGAGATTGCTGGCCTCTATTACCTCATCTCTGCCGCGATCGCGATCGAACTCTCGATCGTGAACAACTTCGTCTGGAACGACGTCTGGACATTCAAATCCGCAAGAGACCTCAGGTTCGGGCGGAGGGTCCAGCGGCTCGCATCGTTCCAGGCGGTCTCGGTGGGCGGGCTCGTCATCAATATGGCGGTCCTCTATGTCCTTGCGGATGTCGCCGGGGT
>NZ_DAOSET010000112.1:0-2558 GCF_035363275.1 Methanoculleus sp.
CGCGAGCCAGAAGAGGATCTTGAGGGATTCCCGGACCCCGTCGCCGTCGAGACCGGCGTACTTCAGGGCATAGACCCCGATGACGAGCAGGGGGAGGTAAGCCGGCGAGAGGTAGCGCATGTCGGGGACGATCCCGGGGCTTGCCGACATGCCGGGGAGGGAGCGGGCGTAGGCGAGCACCACGAGGGCGGCGGCGAGGGCGAAGAAGGCGAGGAGCCGGGCGTCCCGGGAGGGGATCCCGGTCGGTCTGCGGCGGAGGAGGGCGTAGCCAGTCGCCGCGGCGAGGAGGAGGGCGAAGAACGAGAGCGGCGAGACCTGGAAGAACGCGGCGGAGCCGTCGCGGACGGGGTCGAAGAAGGCGCCGTAGAGCCCGGAGATGAGATCGCCGGGGGGGGCATACTGCCCGGCCACGGTGCTTAAGAGGCCCTGCGGCGCCTTTCCCGCGGCGGAGGCATACCCCGCAACCCGGGCGCAGGGGGTCGTGAGGGCGGGTTATAGAGGAAGGGAGGCCCCTGTTGGCATCGATATGATGACCATCCCGGGGTGCCGCACGGCCGATTACATGCCCATTACATACCTTGAAAGACGATATGCGAGGAGATATGGCGATACAGTGGCCAATCGGGGGTTTTATGAAGGGGGGATCCTGCCCTGTGAACCGTGATGCACATACCGGCGGCGTGTATGGTTTACATTTCCCATACCCAGTATAAGACATACCCTCTGAATCTGCTTGATCGAGCGTCCAGACTCGCGCACGAAGGGAGCAGGCAGTACCATCACCGGGAAACCCCAATCGCTTCGCCCTGATCGGCGGGAAGTCTATAAGAGAATGACCGCCGATGTACTATCAACAGTCAACCGCATCCACCATGATCGAGAGCCAGAACGTTGAATTCAAGGAGTCCTGGAAGGACGAATATCTCAAGACCCTCTGCGCATTTGCAAATACAAGCGGCGGGGTGCTTAAGATAGGCATCGATGATGCCGGAAGACCGGTCGGCGTCCATCAGGTGAAGCGGCTCTTGCGAGAACTGCCCAACAAGATCCGAAACAAACTTAGTATCACCCCCTCCGTTATCGCTGAAACGGTCGCAGGAAAAGAGCTCATCAGCATCACGGTCTCCCCTTCCCCTGTCCCGGTCTCGTGCGACGGTCGGTATTATCGGCGTAGCGGAAGCAACACATTCGACCTTGCGGGACAGGAGCTTGTTCACTTTCTAATCAGCAAATCCGGGATTACCTGGGATACGGTCACCGGCGACTACTCCATCGGCGATATCGATCCCGGGGTGGTCAGGATGTTCGTTCGTCTGGCAAAGCGGTCGAACCGGCTTGATACTGCGGATGAAGAAGAGCCCGTGGACTCGATTCTGCGCCGCTTAGAACTTACTGTCAATGGCAAATTGACCAATGCCGCCATTATGCTCTTCGGCAGAGAGCCGCAGCGGTTCTTTGTCAACACCACTACCCGGGTCGGCCGATTCAAGGGGGGAGATATCATCATCGGCGATGAGGAGTTCTCCGGGAACCTCATCCAGCAATTCATGAGGGCGGAGGAGCGGGTGAAAAGTTTCATCGATGTCCGATATGAGATTTCGGCGGATGCAATGCAGGAGTCCTTTCAGCGCAAGGAGATCTGGGACTATCCGTTACTGGCAATTCGTGAAGCGCTCCTTAACGCGCTTATCCACCGGGATTATTTCAACACCGACATCCAGACCCAGATCCGCATCTATGATGACGCTATACGGTTCCATAACCCGGGCTCTCTGCCCCAGGGAATCACGATTGAGATGCTCAAGACCGAGCACTACTCGTTCCTGCGCAACCCTCTCATAGCAAAGATATTTTACCTCGCCGGGTTTGTCGAACGGTATGGTTCCGGCATCGGGCGAATTGTGGACGCACTCGCAGAGGCCGGACTCCCGGAACCTGAATTTCAAAGCGATTCCTTCGGGTTCATTGTGCGCATGCGAAAAGACCTGCGGTTTACCGAGAGTTCTCTGCGGGCCATCGGCCTGAACAAGCGGCAGCTGCAGGCGATGTCCTTTGCCAGGGAGCACGGCGCTATAACAGCTGTAGACTATGCATCGATTGCTCCGGGGGTATCGGAGAAGACCCGATACCGCGATCTTCTCGATCTCGTCCATCGTGGCTTGTTGGAGGCAGTCGGTGCGAGGAGGGGCAGAAAGTACGTTTTAGCCCGGTTGCCTCCCGGGAACGCCTGATACGATGACAGGGCCTGATAGATAATGGACATTTATCGGACATTTATCGGACATATCGGACATCTTCCGTTTTGAGGTGTCCGACATCTGCCACCTGAGATTGAGAGGATCGGTGTTTCGTGGGGGTTGAAACGCCACGGATTCGCCGCAGCCTCGCGGTGCTCTAACTCCTTCCCCTGCGGGGAAGTCGTTCCCCGCACCCCCTCCCTCGCATTATTCGAGGGGGGGAGGCCACACCCGGTCGACGTAGCCATTGAGGGGCCGCCTGGAGCTTGCCGGGCGGCGACGTCTCCCGCCCCATCCGGGCGCTGGCGGCGGGCGCCGCCG
>NZ_DAOSET010000113.1:0-2518 GCF_035363275.1 Methanoculleus sp.
GGCGCTCCTCGCGAGCGAGGAGAAGTTCCGCGAGATCGCACAGCGGAGCTTCGATATGATCTACACCTGCTACTACGATTCCGGGATCACCTACATCTCCCCGGCCGTGGCCCGTATCCTCGGCTACACCCCCGAAGAACTCATTGGCCGCGAGTGCCGCAACTACGTCAACCCGCTGTCGCTTCCCGCGTGGGAGGAGGGGCAGAAAAGGGTGGCCCGGGGCGAGCCGGTGGAGGGGCTCGAGGTCGAGTTCCGCCGCAAAGACGGGTCGGCGGCGTTCGTCGAGCTGAACGAGTCGGCGATCCTGGAGCACGGGAAGGTCGTCGGCGTCCAGACGGTCGGGCGGGACGTCACGGAGCGGAAACAGAACGAACTGCTTCGCCAGCAGGCCTTCTACCAGATTGAGCGGAACATCGAGCAGTTCGCCGTCCTCGGCGACCACATTCGCCAGCCCCTGCAGGTGACCCTGGGAAGGGCGGAGCTGCTTGACGACGAGGTGACAGCGGGGGTCATCCGCGAACAGGTCGAGCGTATCAACGACTATATCCGGCAGCTGGACCGGGGATGGGTGGAGTCCCGAAAGGTCCGCGAGTTTCTCCGGCGGCACGATCTGGAGTGACCCGCCAGCCCGGCCGGCCCCGGCCCCCGCGTTTTCCGGGAGGCAGGTGCGCGACCCTGTCCAGGGATGGTATAAATAGGTGCGGCCCGCCGCTGCCCGGCGACCGGTTTTATGCAGTTGCCATAGAAACAATTAGGGTAGTTATGCCGGGCAACACGACAGAAGGCTCATCGGCACGCATGATGGACGGCGCTATCCCCGCCGGCCTCTTCGCCGCCGTGCGGGAGCAGCGGCCGCTTATCCACCACATCACGAACAGCGTCACGATCAACGACTGCGCGAACATCACGATCTCTACCGGGGCCGCCCCGGTGATGGCCGAGGCGCCCGAGGAGGTTGCCGATATGGTCGCCGCCGCAGGCGCCCTCGTCCTGAACATCGGGACGCTCTCGGCGGCGCAGGTCGAGGCGATGCTCGCTGCCGGGCGCCGGGCAAACGACCTCGGCATCCCGGTCGTCCTCGACCCGGTCGGTGCGGGGGCGACGCCGTTCCGGACCGAAACAGTGCAAAAGCTCCTCGATGCTCTCGATGTCGCCGTCCTGAAGGGGAACGCCGGGGAGATCGGCGTCCTCGCCGGGACCGGCGGGAGCGTCCGTGGGGTCGACTCCGGCGGAATCTCGGGCGACCCCGTCGCAACGGCGCGGGCGTGCGCCCGCCTGACCGGGACCGTCGTATCGATGACGGGAGCGGTCGACGTCGTCACCGACGGGAGCCGGGTCTACCTCGTCAGGAACGGCAACCCGATGATGGACCGCCTCTCGGGCACCGGGTGCATGGCCTCCTCGGTTACAGCGGCGTTCGTCGCGGTCGCGGACGATTACGCGGTCGCGTCGGCCGCGGCGCTCGCGGCTTTCGGGCGGGCAGGAGAGCGGGCCGTTGCCGGGGCCCGCGGCCCCTACTCGTTCAGGACAGGACTCTTTGACGAGCTTGCCGGGCTCACGCCCGACGACCTCGCCCGGCACGCCCGGATCGAGGAGCGGTGATGGGATACGACCTCTACGTAGTCACCGACGAGAAGATCGGCCGCGGCCGATCCCACGCGGAGCTTGCCCGGCAGGCCGTCGCGGGGGGAGCGGACGCGGTCCAGCTCCGTGACAAGAACCTCTCCGGGCGGGACCTCTTCGCGGCAGCCCTCGCCATCCGGGAGATTACCTCTGACGCCGGCGCCCTCTTCATCGTGAACGACCGCCTGGACGTGGCCCTCGCGGCTGGTGCCGATGGGGTCCACCTCGGCGCAGGCGACCTCCCCATTGGGCGGGCCCGACGGATCGCCCCGCCGGGGTTCATCATCGGGGCCTCGGTGGGGTCCACCGCCACAGCGGCCCGGGCCGCGGCGGAGGGGGCCGATTACGTGGCGCTCAGCCCGACGTTTGCGACCAACTCGAAAGACGACGCGGGCCCGGGCCACGGGCTCGCCATGCTCGCGGCGGTCCGGGCCGCGGTCCCCCTTCCCCTCGTCGCGATCGGGGGGATCACCGTGGCAAACATCGCCGACGTCATCGCCGTGGGGGCGGACGGGGTCGCGGTGATCTCGGCGGTCGTCGGCAAGGACGACGTCACCGCTGCCGCACGGGACCTCCGGGCCCGGATCGCCGCCGCAAAGGCGAAAAGGCGTTAACCCTCTGACTCCGGCTTCCGGAGCGCCGGGGTCCTCTGGTGGAAGACCGCCCGCCATCGGCCGCCGCTCCGGGCGTATACGGTCGATACGTAGAGCATCTGCGCGCCGAAGGAGACGGTATAGGCGAGGACGGCACACCCCTCCCCGACGGGCACGACTCTCGGGTTCATGACGGCATACTTCGGAAATTCGTTGGGATTCTCCACGAGATCACGGAGGATCCCTTCCCTGTCCAGGATGCCCCAGGGGCTGACGACGAGGGCTTCCGGCGCGAGATAATC
>NZ_DAOSET010000114.1:0-2515 GCF_035363275.1 Methanoculleus sp.
AGATGATAAACGAGGCCATGGCCGCCCAGCGGGCGGACGTGGATACGGTAAAGGCAAAACGCGGTCAGAAATTCGTCATCGAGGACACGAAACCCTACGTCGACGTAGCAAAGAAGATGACGGCGATCGGCGACCAGAGCCAGGCAGTCATCGACCTGCACAAGGACTCGGTGGTCGCGCACTACGAGTCCCTCAAGGGCCTTACGACGACTGTCCGTCCCGAAGACGACCCGTTCGTCGAGCACTACCAGACACCCGTGGTACTCGAGATCCTGAAAGGCCAGGACGAAGCGTTCGCAAAAAGCGTCGACGCCTTCGTCCAGGCGATCGCTGATGCGGAGGCCCGGATCGGTCTCGAGGCGGTGCGGCACTACGGTGGGTTCTACGGCCCTACCTGCGTCGTCGACTTTGCACTGATCCCGGGGAGCACGAGCAACGTGGTGAACCAGGTGCTGCAAAAGACCGAGATTCCGGTCGAGCACAAGCGGGCGATCCTCGCCGCCAAATCGTGGGGCATGAACACCTCCTACGGTTTCGGCGACGCCTTCGCCCACGCCCTCGAGGCAGGAGCCACCCCCACCGAGGCGACGGCAAAAGAGATTGCGACGATGCAGAAGATTTACCGCGAACCGGTCGAAGCCCAGGCGGAACTGATGGATGAGGCCGGGATGACCTCCTTTGACCAGCGGAAGTATATGAGTGAGTACCGGCGCCGCATGGAAAGGACGATCAAGGCCGCCATCGACGACGATGTTCACTACGGCAACATCCTGACCGTCCCGGCCTACAGCGTCGGCGACGTCTCCCACCACATCGCGCAGACGACCTTTAACATGTGCAAGGACGATGTCGTCATGGCGACGATCGAGGCGGTCACCGAGGTAATGGAGTCCTCGCTCCGGAGATCGTTCGACTCCTACAAGAATTACTGGGACGTCCTCTCGGTCGCGACCGGGTCGTCTGCCGCCGCAACCGAGTATATCCTCCAGCTCGACGGGTTCAACGCACCCATGATCGTCGACCTGCTCACGAAGAGATTCCACAACTACGTCCAGATCTACCCGTCTCGGGGAGCGGCGGCGGAACTCCATAACTGCGACTTCATGGACATGATCTATCGCGGATGGAAACTCCTCGACAAGGCACAACGGAACGCGAACGGTTCCGGTGAGGAACCGGTCCCCATGATCGGCAAGTATCCCGTCGACCTCTCGCCCATTCGCAAGAACGAGGTGCTGATGAACCCGCAACGGTATGTCTACGCGGCCTGTGCGATATCTGTCCGGTTCGCCGCCCTGATGAGCCTTGCCGACTACCCGTGCCTCCTGACGAGCGAGCCCGTGACCGCGACGATGATGACGAACATCATCGCTCTCGAGAAAGAGACGGCAGCCGCCCCGGTGCGGGCCTGCAAGAACTGCGCCTCTGCGTGCCTGATCGACATGCGGCACGGGTACTGCCAGTGGAGAGAGGCGGTCTGAGGAGGAACTGCCATGAAGTGCTACTACTGCGCCCTTGAGGGGAAGGAGAGCGAGGCGGTGGCAATCTGCATCGTCTGCGGGATGGGGCTCTGCATGGATCACGCCATCAGGAAAGATATCGATCTCTGGGAGGGGGGCTATCCCCTTCCCAGCAAGCGCGTGAAGGCGCCGTTGCCGAGGATTCTCTGTCCCGAGTGTTATGCTGCCCTGTACGAGAAGGGGAAGTGAGGCACACACCACCGACCTTTTTGGTCGGCTCCTCGTAAAACCTATACCAATCTGGTGAAACCATGACTGTTACTCTAGGAAAACGGTGCATCGCCGAGGCCGTCGGTACATTCATCTTGGTCTTCTTCGGAGCCGGTGCAGCCGTCGTCACCCTTATGCTTGCTTCAGGGACCACCCCGTCGACTCCGTTCAACATCGGGATCGGGGCGCTCGGGGGCCTCGGCGACTGGCTCGCCATCGGGCTTGCCTTCGGTATCGCCATCACCGGGTCGATCTACGCGTTCGGGAGGATATCGGGATGCCACATCAATCCGGCGGTGACGATAGCCCTCTTCGCTACCCGGCGGTTTCCTGCGCTCGATACGGGTGCGTACGTCGTCGCCCAGTTCATCGGCGCGGCGGCCGCAAGTCTCCTCTTTGCCTGGGCGGTCGGCCCGGACGCCGTCACCATCGGGGGCCTCGGGGCAACGACCCCCTTCCCCGGTATCGGCTACCTGCAGGCGATCGTCATCGAGACTATCGGTACGTTCCTCCTGATGTTCGTCATCATGGGCGCCGCCGTCGACGAGCGGGCCACGCCGGGCTTTTCCGGCCTCGCAGTGGGCCTTGCCGTCGCGGGCATCATCACGACGACCGGGAACCTGACCGGCGCTTCGTTGAACCCTGCCCGTACGTTCGGGCCGTATCTCGGGGACTGGCTGCTTGGCGGGTCGAACCTCTGGACGTTCTTCCCCATCTACATCATCGGCCCCATCGTCGGTGCCGTAGTCGCTGCGTTCCTCTACGACTACCTCTCCGGCGAATGA
>NZ_DAOSET010000115.1:0-2415 GCF_035363275.1 Methanoculleus sp.
CGGTGGGCCGGTCGAGCAGGATGCCCATGTGGCTTGCGATGCCGAGGCCGCGGGGGTGGGCGATCCCCTGCCCGTCGAAGAAGATGACGTCCGGCTCGGACCGGAGTCGTCGGAACGCCTCAAGGAGAGCGGGACCTTCCCGGAAGGTGAGGAGCCCCGGTATGTAGGGAAATGATGTCTCGATAGAGGCAGAGACCCGTTCGACGACGGTGAGATCGGGGTAACGGAGGACGACGACGACCGCATGGATCTCGTTTGAGCCCTTCGCGTAGGAGGCGTCGGCGCCGGCGAGGAGGGTGACCTCATCGATATCGCCGGAGAGGCTGATCCTCTTCCGGAGCGTCTCCTGGAGGCGGACGGCCTCCGCCGGGGCAAGGTCAAACGGGTGGGTCTCGTTGATCTCCATGAACGCTTCCGTTGTGGCTTTGATTCACGCTGTCCTATAAAACTATTATTATATACTTTGTGCGTACAGCACCCCGCGGGTAACAACGTATGACCCGACAGAACCCGCTTCGCTATGTAATTGCCATCGTGATCGCACTCGTTGGAGTGCTGGTCGTTTACGCCGCCCTCACGACTCCCGGTCTCTCCCTCCTCGTCTGGGCCGGCGCCGCCATCGTCCTCGTGGGGGTGATCGTTGCCGCCTCGTTGCAGATCGCCGACCAGTGGGAGAAAGCGGTCGTACTCCACCTGGGCCGGTTCTCGGGCCTCCGCGGTCCGGGCATCTTCGTCATCGTACCCTTCATCGATACGGTGGCCTACTGGATCGATCTCCGCACGATCACGACCTCGTTCCGTGCGGAAAAGACCCTCACCCGCGACACGGTCCCGGTCGACGTCGAGGCGGTCCTCTTCTGGCGCGTGCGGGACCCGGAGAAGGCGGCGCTGGAGGTCGAGGACTATCGGTCCGCCATCAGCTGGGCGGCACAGACGGCGCTCCGGGAAGTCATCGGGAAGTCCAACCTCGCCGATATGCTCGAGGGCCGGGAGAAGCTCGACGCGGAGCTGCAGCGGATCATCGACGTCCGGACCGAGCAGTGGGGGATCCACGTCAGTTCAGTGGAGATCCGGGATATCCTGATCCCCCGCGAGCTCCAGGACGCGATGTCCATGCAGGCCCAGGCGGAGCGGGAGCGGCAGGCGCGGGTGATCCTCGGCGACTCCGAGCTCCAGGTTGCAAAGAAGTTCGAGGAGGCGGCACGGACCTACCAGGACAACCCGACCGCCCTCCACCTCCGGGCGATGAACATGCTGTATGAGGGCCTCAAGGAGAAAGCGACGCTCGTCCTCGTCCCGGCATCGGTCCTCGACACGATGAACCTCGGCACCACCCTCGGCCTCTCGGCGCTCGCGAAGAACACGATGGAGGATAATGGGGACCGCCGGGGATCGACGGCCGGCGAAGCGAAGTCCCGCAAGCCGCCGGCGACCGAACCCGGCGCCCCCTGACCCGGCCGACCCCGGGTCCCGGGGCATTTTTATACGTGGACGGGGTACGGCAGGTCACCTCCGGGACGTGAACGGTATGGGACGATGGGTATGCAGTGTCTGCGATTACGAGTACAATGAGGAGGCGGGAGACCCTGAGACCGGTATTCTGCCGGGGACGCTGTTTGAGGATCTCCCCGACGACTGGCGGTGTCCCCGCTGCACCGTGGGAAAGGGAGCATTTGTGCGGGTTGATGAAGAGGAAGAGGTGAAGACGGATGAAGAAGACGACCTTTGAAGGGGCTGCAACGACGGTGGCCGACGTGATGGTAGCGGAGCTGGAAGCGTGGGGGGTCAACCTCTACTTTGGTATGCCCGGAGCGTCGGCGCTCCCGCTCGTGGATGCGGTCCGGAGGAACAGGAACTCCCGGTACATCGTCGTCCGGCACGAGCAGACCGCGGCCCTCGCCGCGTCCGCCTACAACAAACTCACGGGAAAGATGGCGGTCTGCCTGACCATCGCCGGGCCGGGGGCGACGAACCTTGCGACCGGTCTGTACGATGCAAAGGAAGACCATGCAAGCGTCCTCTCATTGAATGGCCAGGTCCAGACGCAGTATGCCGGGCCCGGCGGCATCCAGGAGATCGACCAGGACGCCTTCTTCCGGCCTATCACGGTCTTCAACAACACCGTCGCCGACCCGACGACGGCGGTCAAACTCCTCACCCGGGCGCTGCGTTACGCTGCCGTCGCCCGCGGCGTTGCCCAACTCTCGCTCCCGAACGATATCCAGCGAGAACCGCTTGATGCAACCTACTGCGAGCGCGAGACCTGCCTCCCGGAGGTCGGGGTTGCGCCGACCGACGAGACCGTCGCGGCCGCGGCGGAGGCGATCGACGGCGCCGCACGACCGGTCATCCTCGCGGGGTTCGGGGCCATGCGTGCGGCCGGTCCGGTCCTCGACCTCGCGGAGACGATCCAGG
>NZ_DAOSET010000116.1:0-2381 GCF_035363275.1 Methanoculleus sp.
ACCTTCCGCCACGACCCGAGATGCACCTCGTAGATGGATATCGGTCCATCGGGAGAGTTCTGCTCCTCGCGGCAGCGCATCCACCCCCGGTCCCGCCAGGGGTAGGCGAGGTCCCAGATGATGGATGCGGTCTTCGGCGGGATCTCCCAGAAATGCGCGAACGGGTCGCCCTTATCTACCGTGTAATTGTTGTACCGGCTCTTGATGCGGTACTTGTAGAGCGCCCCGTGGCCGATATCCGGTATAAACCCTTCCCAGATGCCGGAGTCGTCGCTCCGTGCCAGGAGCGGGTCTCTGCCCGTTTCCCACCCGTTGAAGTCCCCGATGACCGAGACCTCCGCGGCGTTCGGCGCCCAGACCGCAAAGAAGGTTCCCTGCACGCCGCCGGAGACGGCGGAATGCGACCCCAGCTTCTCGTAGAGGCGGGAGTGGCTCCCCTGCCGGAAGAGGTAGACGTCGTAGTCGGTGATGAGGCTCCCGGTCCTCGTGATATCCGATAGCGCCTGCTGCATGAGTTCATCCTCCTCGCCGGTCGTCATCGAAGGCTGCCGGAGAGGACTTTCTTATAGACGCCAAGCATCCTTTCCATGACGACGCTCCACCTGAACTTCTCCATCACCTTCCGGCGCCCGGCCTTCCCGAGCCGCTGCATGTAGGCCGGGTCGTCGATGAGGTGGCAGATTCCCCAGGCAATCGAGTCCGGCCGGACGGGCACCTTGATGCCGTTTATGTAATTGTCGATGTTCTCCGAGAGCCCCCCGACGTCGGTCGCGACGACGCAGCGCTCCGCACTCCACGCCTCCGTGAGGACGAGCCCGAAGGGTTCGTTCCTGCTCGGTATCGCGACGAGGTCGCAGGCGTTCAGGAGCCGGAGGTGTTCCGTATCGGCGACGTAACCGAGGAACTGGACCGGGAGACCGTGCGCCATCCCCTCCAGGTAGCCGCGCATATCCCCGGTGCCGGCGAAGAGGAACTGCACGTCCCAGCGCGTGGCGAGGATCCGGGGTATGGCCTGCATCAGGAGGTCGGGGCCCTTCTGGTAGGTGAGGCGGCCGACGAAGAGGACGACGGGCGCGAGCGGGTGGATGCCGTAGTGCTTCTTCACCTCGCCCGGGTCGACCATGGTGCGGTAGGCGGAAGGATCGATCCCGTTCGGGACGACGGTGACCTTCCATTCGGGGACGTTGTAGAGCCACATCACCTCGGTCTTCGTCGAGTTCGAGACGGTCGTGACCGTCTTTGCGATGTAGCCCCCATACCACTCCTTCCCCGAGATCTCCTGGAACTCCCACCAGCCGCCGAAATTCCCCCCGTGCCGCCCATACTCGGTGGAGTGGTATGAAAAGACGGTGTTGCGATCGCGGAGGAGGTGCATCGCCTCGACGACGTGCCAGTCATGAAAGTGGAGGATGTCGAACGCCGGGGTGTCGCAGGCACGGAAGGCCTTTACGAGCATGGTGCTCATGGTCCTGCAGTACTCGACGATGTTGTCGCCGTAGGGAAGGCAGTAGTGGTAGTGAACGCTGTTGATCGTCGTGTCGTCCCCCTCTCCCCGCGTGAAGAAGTGGACCTCGTGCCCCATCCGGGCGAGGTTCTCGGCGAGCTCGGTCGCCGCCGGCGCAAGCCCGCCCACCTTGAACGTAGAGTGGAGTGATTCCCAGCAGAAGAATGCTAGCTTAAGCGTTTCCATAATTTCCCTATCCTCTTCTGGATCGTCGACTGAAGCCGGATGCGGTCCGAGACACTCCGGATCTTCCCGGCCAGTTTTCCGTCGCCGATGACCTGGTCGATCCACCGGGAGAAGTCTTCCCGCTCGACGTGGTAGCGGATGACGTCGTCCGGAACGAACTCGAGCATGCTCGCGAGTTCCTGGAGGCTGTGGGCGGCGTACCCGACCGGTCGCTCGTGCGACGAGAAGGAGAACGCCTTCTCCGGCGGGACGCACCGGAGCGCGAGAGCGGATTTCGGGGACCGGGTGCCCGCAGACGACCGCTCCTCGGCGTCCGAGAGGATCCGCATGAAGGAGGTGAAGTAGTCGTAGGTCGTCTGGTGGCTGACGGCGTGAAGCGGCCTTCCGCACGAGACCGAGCGCATGGCCATCCTGCGGATGTGGTCCGTATCGAGAAGGCAGCGCCAGACCCCCGGATCCGTAACCAGACCGCCGGCCTGCTCGAGTGCTTCAAGGGCGGACTGCTGCAGGATGGTCCTCTGACAGCCCTGCGGGCCGGGCGGCGCGGTGGTCTTCCCGATCTCCCCGTGCGGCGTCGCCCGTGCGGCATCCGACGGGTGCACGGCCGTTACCCCCTCCGCGGCGAGGGCGGACGGGAGCGCCCGCAGAAACTCGAGGATGCCGGTCGCAGGATCGATGGCGTCCCCGAAGA
>NZ_DAOSET010000117.1:0-2324 GCF_035363275.1 Methanoculleus sp.
TAAATTCATGTGGGGCTTTTCAACTGCCATAGATTGTATCCTCCACTCAAATAGGTCTGTCAGCTCGAACAGCCTGCTTATGCGAGTAACTTATACGTATGACGTTCTCCATATAAAGTATTTCTATGCGCGTCAATAGCGTGCATTGCGCAAAAACCCCGGGTAATCGACAGAATCTTATTCTCCGGAAATCTACGTTCTTCGTATATGAAGACACTTGAATTTCACCGCGACGATGCAAAGGACCGGGTGACGGTTGCATGCGCAGATCGTGAGGTGTCGATCTACTCTCACTGCAGTTACTGCCGGCACTGCGCGGGTGTCCGGGTGGGCAGACGGACGATCCCGACGCCGCAACGCCAGGCTCTCTCCGGTGTGCGGCAGGGCGGAACCCCGGACGAGAACCTGATGAATGCCGCCCTCATATTCAACACCCTCGTCCGGGACGGTACCGCGATCGAGTGCGAGGATGATAAGGGCGAAGGGTTCTCTTCGATGTACAGGCGCTAAGGTGCCTATTTTTCATGGGAGATGGCCTGCCTGCGGATCTCGGCCGCGCCCTCTCTCAACCGGACCCTCCGGGGTGCTGCCTATTCTATGGATTGCAGAGGGAAAAGAGGGTGCGCGTTCCGTTCAAACTAGGTTGAACGCGCACCCGGTCACTTCATAGGGCTGGATGGTGACATCATCTGCCGTCCGGAACGTGGCGTTCCCGACGACCTTTACCACATACGTCCCGATCGGCATATACCGGAAGGTGTGGGGAGTAACCTCGCCGGTATTCTGGTTGTGGAGGTAGATCTCTCCTCCCGCAGGCTCACTGGTTACGTTCAGGCTGCCGTAGGGGTAGGATCCAAGGCGGAACATAAACTGCTTATCGATCTCGGCGTTGTTATCGTCGGTGAGTAGGATCTCCTCTTCTGCAGGCAGGTACCCGGAGCGAGTGACGGAGATGACGTGCCGTCCGTCTGAGACGTTCCTGATGAGGTAGGGAGTACAGAGACCGGTTCTGAAGCCGTCTATCAGGATCTCGGCTCCCGCCGGGTTCGACTCCACCAGCAGTCCGCAGAAGGCGTAGTCACGGGGTGCGATCTTGATCGTTCCTCCATCCTCTGTGACTGTGATCTGGTGGGAGAGGTACCGGTCGCCGTCGCTGATCGTGATAAACGAGTTCGCTCCAGCCACTGCGACGGTCTTGGGCAGCCGGAATACCGGCCCCCTGCCGTTGAGAGTCAACCCTTTGCCCGAGTAATCATCCGAAGAGAGCGAGACCTTCCGAACGATGGCCTGCTCATGTGCGTCAATCTGAACGGGTGTGATGCAGTCCCTCTCCACCCAGATCGTCTTTGTCGGGGTGTTGAACGCCTGGCCTTCCTTGACCACCTTCACCGTATGGCTCCCTTCCCGGATGCCCTGGACAATATGAGGTGTCGTGTATTTCGTCTTCTTGCCGTCGATGGTGATCGCGGCCCCCGAAGGCCGGGACATGACGTATATCCCGCCGTTCCGGTCGTATCCGGGCTCTATCTGCAGTTCATCGAACTTCAGGCGGTTGGCGGCCCGGACGCCGTCATGGTTGAGATCTGCGAATACCGCCGTGTCGTCCGGGATCGTGATACCTGTTTCATATGAAGTAAACTGCTCCAGTTCCAGCCGGAGAGTGTGGTTTCCCGGATCTGCGGGACTGATGGTGGCCGGGGTGACCTTTCCGAGGTACACGCCGTCGAGGATTATCCGCGCGCCGGCGGGGTTTGAACCGATAGTGAGGGTTGCCGGTAGCGGTGTGGCCACCCCGTAGACCCCGAACGTTTCAGGGTATGCCGTCACCGTTCCATTTGTGAGGTCGATCGCAGTGTTGACCTGCCGCCAGATCGATCCAGCGGCATCGTAGTGGTACCATGTCGCATTCCCGGTCGTCTGGAGGCGTGCCGCCATGGAGAATGGGATTGCCGCCGTAGCATCCTCGGGGGTGATGCGGTACACCTGCTCCATTGCCATACCCGGGACCGGGAGGAGATCCTGCACCGCCCGGATCGTAACCGATGTTACTGCGGCACCCGTGGCGTTGGTTACCCGGTTCCCTGCCGGGAATGTTAGCACCAGGTTCCTGTCTCCTGTGGAGTAGTGCAGCTCTTCCTCCAGCGCCCCCGTGGCGGAGTACGGCAGCACAAACGACCCGATCTCCTCTTCCGGAGTCGTCCGGGCGTCGGAGGAGATCTCTATGCCCGACAGTGATTCATCTCCTCCGTACCAGATGACCAGGATCGCATTCCGGTTCTGGAGGTGGTCGCCGGCGGTGCCGACCGGGTAACTCTGCACCTTCA
>NZ_DAOSET010000118.1:0-2307 GCF_035363275.1 Methanoculleus sp.
GTGGCGGCCGACGTCGGCATCGTGAGCCTGAGCCCCTCCTACATCGATGGGAACAGCGTGGACGGGGATGTCTCCATGACCCTCATCACCATGGTCAACGGTGACCGGGTGGACGGAGAAGGCGTCCTGTTCCTGGGCCTGGACCTCGGCATCCTCTCGCGTGGCAGCGATGCGACGTTCAACAACATCCGCAACGGCTACATCGGGCTCCCCTACTACTACGAAGAGGAGGAGTACGAGCCCTACGCCTTCTACAACTGGTGGGGCGACGCGAGCGGCCCATCGGGCTTTGGCCCCGGCACGGGAAGCCCGGTCACCGGCACCAACTACGAGCCCTGGCTGACACAGCCGGCGGACGTCGTCCTCAAGACCGGCAAGTCCTGTTTCGGGCTTGAGATCGGGTCGCCCAACATCGGCGGCGACGGCTACCGTGACGGTCTTGAGCCGGGCTGGAACACCCTCTCGTTCCCGCTGGCGCTTGAGAACAACACCTGGCAGGCGGTTACCCACGCCGGCGACGGCCTCAACTACAGCGTCGCCTGGACCTGGGACGCTGCCGGCCAGCGGTGGGTCCAGATGACTGCGACGAGCAAGATCAACCCGCTCGATGCGGTCTACATCCGGATGAACGAATACGACCGTCTCCCGGTCGCGATCAGCCCGGAGATCACGAACCCGCCGGTGAAGAGCCTCAAGGCAGGGTGGAACCTGGTCGGCCCGGCGTATGACCTCGATAATGGGCCGATAGGCGATCCCTACCTCTGGTGGGGCGAGCCCTACGGGACCCCGGTCTGGGAGGCGCTGACCTCCGCAGAAGAGACGCCGGCAGGCCTAACAGGCTACAGCATCGTCGTTTCCCCGTCCATCAACCCTGAAGCCTGGGTCTATACCTGGGAAAATTACTGGGACGACGGATACGATATGGACGCCACCTGCGGTTACTGGGTCTACATGAAGAACCCCGTCGAACTTGCCGGGTTCTCCTCGACCCCCCTCCCCATGCCCGGATGGGCATGGGACCTGTAGGGCGGGGACCCACCAACCCATTTTGAGGAACAACTATGAAGCGAACACCAGCAACCATCCTCACGCTCCTCATCGCAGTCAGCCTCCTTGCCGTCCCCGCGCTCGCCAACGGCGGTGATACGATCCCGCACGTCTTCTACGGGCAGGTCTATAACGTGGACGGCTCGAACGCCCCGGCAGGCTCGATCATCGTCGCATCTGTCGCGGGGAACGCCTCCGGAACGACCACCGTGACCACGGCCGGGCAGTATGGGGTCGGTCCCCTGGACGGGGACGCCGAGAAGTTTGCCGTCTGGAATGCCGCCATACACCCGGGCGACACCATCACGTTCTCCATCTACGGGGTCACGGCAAGAGAGTCGGCGGTCTACGAGAGCGGCGGCTTCACGAACCTGACGCTCACCGCGAGCGCGGCGCCCCCCACGCCCACGCCGACAGGCGGGGGCGGCGGAGGTCCGAGAGGTGGCGGTCCTGTCATCACGCCCATCCCTACCCCATCCGCACCGGCGGTGCCCGTCGGGCAGGCATCGCTCCCCCTCTCGGCGACCGGTGAGGTCAGCGAATCGGTGACGGTCAGGACCGGCGACAGCGTCGGTTCGCTGACCATCGGCGAGGGCACGCGTGCCCGCGACGCAGACGGAAATCCGCTCGGCGAAGTGACCATAGTCCGTGCCGACGCCGCCGGGCTGCCCCCGAATCCGCCGGGGACGGCGATCGGGCTCGCCCTCACCTGCGGGCCGGCCGGCGCCACCTTCGACCCCCCGGTCACCATCACCTATACGCTCTCCGAGGAGGAGTGGGAGAGGGTCAGTGACCCCGCCACCCTGCAGGTGATGTGGTACAATCCCGGAACCGGCGAGTGGCAGGAGGTCCCCGCAACCGTGGACCCGGCAACCCGGACGGTGACGGCACAGGTCTCGCACTTCAGCCTCTTCGCCCTGACCTGGGCCGCAGCATCCCCGGCGGAGGGGGCCACCCCGGCCATGACCGGAGCGCCGGGCGCAGAGGTCACGCAGGGTGAACCGGGCGCGGCAGCCACCGGGGACCTTCCCCTGGCCGCCATCGCCATGATCTTCGGGACCGTCGTGATCATCGCGGCAGGGTTCCTACTGCTCCGGCGCCGCTAACTCCCCGCCCTTTTTTCCCGCGTCCGGCCCTGATAACCGGAGCCACGGTCCCGGCCGCCTACAACCGGACTATATCTCCGGGAGGTCGGAAGATGCCGCTCCCGGAACCTTGATGCACCGGCAGGAGAGACCCTGAAGGGGAAACCAGGACCGC
>NZ_DAOSET010000119.1:0-2302 GCF_035363275.1 Methanoculleus sp.
TAACGATTCGCAGGAATAATTTCTTGGAACGGAAAAGGGCCTCCTTATATTGGGAGGGCAGCCTGTTAAACGTATTAAAAAAGGAGAGAAAAAAATGGACAGCGAAAAAAAACAGCCCAGTGGTTCCAGACAAGAAAACGGCTTTCTCATCGAAGGTAAGATTTCACGCGAACAGCCCGAGTGCCAGCCGGGGGAATTGAAACTGGCCGCGTACGTCTTCGACAAGGCCGGATCATTGTTGGGCAGCGCAGACATCGATGAGAAAGGCGGCTACAAGGTTGCCGTGCGGCTGGCGAAACCCGCCGATGTGGACCTTTTTGTGGGGCCTGCGGATATGCCCAAGCAGATCCGCCACTCCAGCGCTTACAAAAAGACATTTTCGGCCAAGGAGTGGAAGGGAGAAGGAGCGCACTACCGGCTGAGATTTGATGCTCTGCTGCCGGTGGATGTCTGGATTCCCTGGTGGCCGCTGCAAATCTGCATCTCCGGACATGTGCGCAAGGTCAGCCATGCCGACGGCGTCACCAATATCTGTCCCGTCCCCTTTGTGAAGGTCGAGATCTACGATGTTGACCGCGAAAATTGTTTCTGGCCGCCGTTGCGCAAGTGGTGGGAACTGCTGCTGGACAGGCCGGTAATTCGCATCCCCGATCTGCTCAAGGAACCACCCGTTTTAGTAAAACCTTTCCCTGGCCCCGACCCGGCGCCGGAGTTGAACCTGAAAGCAATGTCGACGGCGTCTGCCGGCATTGGCGCCCTGCGAACGGGACTGGCTAGTCTTGGCCCGCAGCCTGAGCCGCCGGATATTCCGTCGGTAACATTCACGCGCTCTATCCAGGCGGCTGCCACATTGACGGAAACAGTTTCCACAGTGTCGCAACCTGCCTTCACCCGTGTGGGCGAAGCCCGCCTGATGGACGGCAGCATCGCGGCCCGGCTGGACAAACTAACCCTCACCTCCAAGATCGCACCATGGCTCATCTTTCCGTTCTGCTTTTACAGCAGGGCAGAGGTGTGTGAAACCACGACCGATTGCGACGGCTATTTCAACTGCTGCTTCAACTGGTGGCCCTTCCATATCCGTCGCGGTCGGCTGCGCTTCGATTCCCGCCCGGATATCATCATCAAGGTGACGCAGGTCATCGACGGTGTCCCGACGGTAATCTACATGGACCCCTACACCAGTACCCGCTGGAACGTCACCCATGCCCATATCGACCTGTTTTTGGACAATGAAGAGGTCATCTGCGGCAACGGCAACTGCTACGATCCTCCGGCCGGTTCGCCGGTGCTCTTCACCCGGATCGGCGATGACGAGGTCTACAAGATCAACCAGGCGACAGGTCTGTACAACGAGGCGCCGTTGAGTAATGTTGCTTACGGCGGAAGCCTGCTCGTCTATGGCCAGTTCGGCGACGCTCTGACCACAGGCGCTCCGGCGCGCTACTATCGTCTCTCTTACGCCCGGGAGGGGAGCAGCGAATTTACCCCCGTCACCGCTGCCCTCGCGGATACACGCGTCGCGAAAGCCACGCTCTTCAGCGAGACCCATACCCTGGGACCCAAGACGATCAGCGGCGTACCGGCCCTCTATGAAGTGCGCAATTTCAGTGATTACTACTGGTATAATCCGGACTGGCTCGGCACCTGGTACAGCTGGCTGGCCGAAGCAGATACAGGCAAATACATCCTGCGGCTGGAAGTGTTTGATCAGAACGGCCTCAAACTTACCTCAGCGATGGGCGTAGACTACCGCGACGGCACAGTTTCCCCGCCGGCGGTGCTGCCGCCGATGCTGGATCGCTGCGACCTGGTCATCACCCTGGACAACAAGGCGCCGGAGGTGGAACTCACTATTCCCGCGGTGATAAACGAGTGCGGCGTCATTCCCTGGAACCCCGCCCTGTCGCTGGACTTCCAGGTGCAGGTCTCACAAGAAAACAACCGGCTGCGTTCCTGGGGCTTTTATTATACAAAGGGCGTCAATCCGACGATCCATTATCTCGACAGCGGTACTTCCAATAACGGACTGCCGGGCAGCATCAACAAGACTGTCTCCGGAGGAACGGCAGCCCCCGCGCCGGGAACCGGCATGCTTGCAGGCCTGGATACTACCTGTGCCTTCGCACTTAAGCTGTGGGCTTACGCTCATGTGCGCAACGGGCGATACTTCATCTATTATCGTGAACAGATGAAAGCCATCGCCATCGAAAAGTGTCCGTAAAAATGACGAAAGATCAATTGCCGTTTTAAACACGGCCGGGGGGAACAGTAAACACTGTTCCCCCCGTTCCTCAAAAAA
>NZ_DAOSET010000120.1:0-2220 GCF_035363275.1 Methanoculleus sp.
GCGTCGGAATAAGATTCCCCAGTTATGTCGGAATACCATTCCCCAGTCCGGTACCATATAGTACCTGGTTGAAGGCGAATGGTAGACGAGGAGGATTATTTTATGTTCAAGGATCTCGCTCGTGAACAGGAACAGGCAACAGGACGGGTCAACATCAGCGCACTCTCCCGGGAGACCGGATTCGATCGCAAGACCGTGAGATATTACCTCTCCCGTGACCGTCCGCCGGTGACTCCCCGCACCCGCACCAAGCCCAGCAAACTGGATCCGTATAAGCCGTATATCCTCAAGAGATTGGCGAACTATCCCCGGTTAAGTCGTGTCCGTCTCCTTGAAGAGATCCAGGGACAGGGCTATGACGGCAAAGCCACGATCCTCGGTGACTACCTCCGCCAGGTGCGGCCGACGGTCCCGGTCCTCCCTGAGATCCGGTATGAGACCAAACCCGGCGAGATGGCACAGTGCGACTGGTCGGAATGCATCGCCTCCCGCCCGGACGGTCCGGAGCAGAAGGTCAACTGCTTCACGATGGTCCTTGGCTACTCCCGGGTGCGGTACATCGAGTTCACGATGTCCCAGGACCTCCAGACGTTCCTCGAATGCCATCTGCACGCGTTTGAGTATTTCGGCGGAGTACCACAGGTCCTCCTCTACGACAACCTCGGCAGTGTCGTCCTGAAGCGGAAGTACCCGTCAACCGCGTCGGACTTCCATCCCGCCTTCGTCGACCTTCGAGACCACTTCGGGTTCACTGCCCGGCTCTGCCGGGTCTATCGGGCGAAGACCAAAGGCAAAGTCGAACGATCCATCGGCTTCGTCAAAGACAACTTCCTGTATGGCCGGGAATTCAGCTCGCTGGACGAACTAAATCTCCGTGCTCGGGAGTGGCTGGACACCGTCAACCGAAACGTCCATGGGACAACCCACGAGATTCCCTTTGACCGGTTACCTCAGGAAAATCTCCGTCCGTTCTCCTCCTATCCACCGTATCATGTCCAGAAAAAGTACTCGCGCAAAGTATCCCGGGACTGCTACCTCTCGCTGTACGGGAACCTTTACTCCGTTCCCTGGCGGTTTGCCGGGAGTTATGTCGATGTCGTTGTCCGGGGCACCACCGTGCTGGTCTCAGCCAATGGTATGGCGATCTGCTCTCATCCCCTGCTTATCGGCAAAGACCAGCGGTCCCGGCAGAACGAACACTTCGACGGTCTCCTCAAACAGATCCTCAATGAACCCTGCACGAGCCCGAAGAAGAAGCCGATCCTGAAGTCGTGTATCGGGGAATATACTGTCGAAGAACGGAATCTGGCTCTCTATGATGTTCTCTGCGAGGAGGGAGACCGATGACGACGCTTCTCCTGGAGCGGGTGCATCAGCTCCTGACCGGGATGAAACTGATGACGATGGATGCCCTTCTCGAACCCACGCTTGAGCGGGCGATGAAGGAGAGCCTGAGTCCTCTGGAAACGATAGGCTATCTGGCTGAGCAGGAATGGAACGGTAGAGTATCGACGACGATCCGGACCCGGACGAAGAATGCCGGGTTTCCTCTCCTGAAACGGATCGACGAGTTTGATTTCGCGTTTCAGCCGTCTGTCGACAGAACCGTGATCAAAGATCTCGCCACCCTGCGGTTTGTGGATAACGCCGAGAATGTGGTGTTTCTGGGGCCGCCGGGGGTGGGGAAGACGCACCTGGCAATCGGTCTTGGTGTCGCTGCTATTGAGCAGAATATCCCGGTGCTCTTCATCAATGCTTCGGTTCTCATCGAACAGCTGAAGGAGGCCTATCAGACCGGGCAGCTGGACAGATACCTGAAGAAACTGACCCGGCCGGGTATCCTGATCATCGACGAGATCGGGTATCTGCCGTTCGATGCACAAGCCGCATACTGTTTCTTCCAGTTGATTTCACGCCGATACGAAGACCGTTCAACGATCTTCACCTCGAATAAGACGTTCGCGGATTGGGGAGAGATCTTCCAGGATCGGGTCATCGCGGCAGCACTGCTCGATCGCATCCTCCATCGCTGCACCACCGTGAATATTCGGGGGGAGAGTTATCGAATGAAAGATCGAAAGAAGCATGCATTATGGACGAATCTTGAAAAATCGGCTGAAATGAGGTTTCCAAATGAATGACGGAAAGTTGACGATAGATTTAAGTGGGGTGGGGAATGATATTCCGACAAAGCTGGGGAAAAGTAGACCGACGTTGACA
>NZ_DAOSET010000121.1:0-1958 GCF_035363275.1 Methanoculleus sp.
CCCCCCCCCCCCCCCCTGTCCCCACCCCCAGGTGCGATACCCCCACGGTCCACTGTACTGGGTTTTCTCCTTGCTTTTAGTCGTACGTAAGATAATAGTCCTCCAAACACTCTACGGGGCCGATCTGGTTGTCGCGTAATTCACGGAGGCAAAGAAATCCTTGATGAAATTCACCAAAATAATAACCTATCACAGTTGCTCCCGAAAACACCGTCTTGTAATCATCACCCGGGTGCCACTGCTTCCACCGCTCTCTATCCTCATCCGACGGGTTACAGTATACTGTATCCCTAAATTGGAATATGTGAGAATAGAATTTAGCCCACTTGCCCCGGGTGGAATAAAGAACAGCATCACGGGGGCAAATAAACGACAATATTCTGTTGGAAAACACAAATCCTTTGTTCGCCTGCACGCATATCCCCTGGGAGGGCTGCCTTGCCCCATCTATATGCAAATGAAAGTCTTTATCCAGTATTTTCCATACCTCTTGGACCCGAATATTGGCAAAGCAGTGTGCTTCGACCCAGTTGTCTGTTGCCCACAGGTATCCAGGATAACAGGTGTTAGCCTGGCGATCATTGATATTGACAAAGTGGAACCAGTCTTTGTTCCATTCTCCAGGGATCTCGTTCAATACCAAGTCTATGCCTCGAATTGCCGAGAGCAGACCTGCGAGAACCATATAGTGTGATTATCCCCGTTGGGTAACATGGGGTACTCTTAACATTTGCAGGTACAACGGAAACCGTATATCCGCCAAAAAAGAAAAGACCTCCCGATGCCCCTCAGGACTTCGAGATCTCCGCGTAGTAATAGTCCCCGGCCGCGATCTGTTCCCTGTCCAGGAACGAACCCGGCTTGTTGATCCGCGGTCTCCCGCTCTTGTCCCGCCGGAAGGTGATCCCGAGCGCTTGTAAGAACCGGTTCATGCCCGGCGCCATATCGAACGGCCCCGCGGCCTTGCCGTGCAGGCCCGGCTCGCCCTCGAAGACCAGGATCCGGTCGCTGATCATGTCGATGACGTAGATGTCGTGGTCGATCACGAGCGTGCTCGCGTCCCGCCCTTCGGCGTGCTTCCGGATCATCCGCGAGATCTTCACCCGCTGCTCCACGTCGAGGTGAGCGCTCGGCTCGTCTAAGATGTAGAGGTCGGCATCACGCGAGAGGCAGATCGCGATCGCCACACGCTGGAGTTCGCCGCCGGAGAGCGTGGTTATGGGCGCCTGGAGGAGCTGCGAGAGCGAGAGGGGTTCTAAGATCTCGTGCTGGTAGTATGACGTGTCGAACTTCACCGTCGTCTGCCGGAGGACCTCCTCGACGGTCGCCTCCGTGTCGCCCTTGAGGTACTGCGGCTTGTAGGAGATCCGCACCCGGGTGTCCATCGCCCCGGTATCGGGCGGGAGCACCCCGGCAAGGAGCCCGGCAAACGTGCTCTTGCCGATACCGTTCGCCCCGAGGACCCCGAGGACCTCGCCGCTCCGGATCTCCCCGCCGTCGACGGTGAGCGAGAACTCCTCGAAACGCTTTGTCATCGCCGGGAACTCGAGCAGCACCTCCCGGTTCGAGTCGGCGGCATGGGCCCGGGTATCGAACGTCACCGGATAGGTCCTGAACCGGACGTTCTCCTCCGGGAGGAAACCCTCCAGGTACTGGTTGATCCCTATCCGGACGCCCTTCGGGTGGGTGATGACACCGAAGACCGCCGGTTCTCCGTAGGCGATGTGCACCGTATCGGCAAGCATATCAAGGATAGCGAGGTCGTGCTCAACGATCACGACCGGGCGTTCCCGGGCGAGTTCGCGGATCAGGTTTGCGGCGGCCATCCGCTGGTAGACGTCGAGGTAGGGCGTGATCTCATCCAGGAAGTAGAAGTCTGCATCCCGCGCGAGGCAGGCGGTGATCGCCACCCGCTGCAGCTCGCCGCCGGAGAGGGTCGTGATCGGCCGGTCGATGAC
>NZ_DAOSET010000122.1:0-1954 GCF_035363275.1 Methanoculleus sp.
CTCCTCAGGCACTGATGGCGCAGAGCGTCCCGCTGCCGGTCATGTAGAGCCAGTAACCATACATCGAAATGACTTTTGGCCTTTCCGGGCCCGGTCATCGGGAGAACGGTCTCCCAAACCGCGATATGAGACCGAACGGATGACAAAGGAGCGATGAATGACAAGTTAGGGCAGAATATTTACGCAGGTGCCGGGGAGAGCCTACCTGTTTCACTCTGATCCCGTAACCGGGGACGAAGCCCGGTACTGATCAGGAAGTGCCTTTCGCGAGACCGAACGTGCCCATCATCTTGCAGAAAGCGAAGAACTCCACGAGCGCTTCTGCCTTATCGTGGGCGGTGCCGGGGGGAACGGCCGGGGGATAAAACCGGTGCCCCTCCGGGAGGTCCTCACCATACACGTCAGAAGACCAGCTGGACGAACCCGAATGCTGCGAGAGGGATGAACCCCGGCGTTCGCGGTATGCCGCCATGCCGTGGAATGTGCTCTCCGCCCTATGAATCTTGCCCCGGGGCAGACTATCTCCCCGTCTCTCCGGGAGCATGGTGCCTCCCTGCACCGCGTGAAGCCTTGAAGATCCCCCAAATGGAAATTTGCGGCGTTTTTGTCACCTAATTATGCGGACCGGCAGCAGATCCTATGCATACGCCGTTTCGTAGAGTTATTTGCGTGTTTCACCTACGTCGTACTCATCATATCCCGGATCGTGTTGCTCTCCTTCACGCTCCTCGAATTAGATTGGCTGGTGGTCGAAGGATTGATCGACGAGTCCGCCTATCGGCTTGACATTCTGGACCTCTTCGGATACTTCCTGTTGATCCCCATCGGCCCGGAACCCATGGAGACGATCAAGGCCTACCTTGACAGAAGGGAACTCCTCGTCGCGATCATCGTCATCGCAAGAGAGGTTACCCCCCTCGGTTCGGCGACTGCGGGCGAGCTCATCGGGATCGCGCTGATCGTCATTGCCCTCTGCGGCGACTACTACCTCATACGCCGGGCGGGGTTGCCACATGCTCTCCCCCCGGACGACGGCGTGCTGGTGTGCGAGGGGCGGGAAGAGCCGTAGTAGCCGGTCGTCTGCGGAGCAGTACGGTCTGCTCATCTGTATGGTGACGGGGGCCGGCATCAGTAGATTAGCGGTGGATCCGGCTGCCCTACTGCGCAAGGATCTTCTGCTTCTCCTGCTGGAACTCCTCCTCGGTCAGGGCCCCCATCTGCTTCAGCTCCGCGAGTTCCCGGAGTTGAGCCATCTTCTCCTCCTGGGTTATCCCCGCCCGGGCGGGGGGAGCCTGCTCCTCGTATGGTGCTGTCTGTTGCGCCTGCGCCGCCTTCTTTATCTCCCTCTGCTGCATCCTCTTATCGACAGCCCGGGTGGTCACGGTGGCCGTCCCCGCGACCACCGCGGTACGGGCCACGGTGCCGATAAGGCCCGGCCGGCCGCCTCTCATGGTGCCGCCTCCAGTGCTTCCTGCTCTTCGGGCTTCCATGCCAGCGCGGCGTCAACCACTTCTTTCGGGATACGTTCGCCTGCGATCAGCCTCCCATTGGCCGCAAGAACGGCATCGCGGAACCTCGTTGCCCATACGTGCTCGAAGAGGAGCAGCGCCACGGAGCTGTTCGTCTCCATGACTGCGCTGACCTTCTCGACATCCTCCTCGGCAAAGAGTGTGCTCGCCTCCCGTGCAAGCGGGGCAAATGCATCCGCCGCATCCTTCTGGAGGTCGGCAAGCTCCATCACGCTGATATTGCCCTGATCGTCTTTCCTCATGAAGACGAGATCGATGATGCGGATGACGCCTTTATCGACCACCTCACGCAACGCCGGGATGATCTCGCCTTTGAACTGGTTTCCCGGAAACTCGATGACCATATACTCGACCGGACCAAGAGACATCGTGCGCCTCCGGAGCAGGATGCCGGTTCAACTATATATCTCGATCTGTTGCCCGGC
>NZ_DAOSET010000123.1:0-1944 GCF_035363275.1 Methanoculleus sp.
AAAAAAAGGAATAGGATAGGAAGAAGTAAAGGGGTGTATGATTCAGGTCGCCCTTACAGCCTTGCAGCCGCTTGCGCGGACAGCCGGGCCTGGCGCCTTTCTCATAGAAAGGAGGTGATCCAGCCGCACCTTCCGGTACGACTACCTTGTTACGACTTCACCCTCCTCACGAGACGTACCTTCGACGTCGCCCCCCTTCGCAGGTTGGACTAACGGCTTCGGGTACCCCCCACTCGGATGGTGTGACGGGCGGTGTGTACAAGGCCCGGGAACGTATTCACCGCGCCATGCTGATGCGCGATTACTAGCGATTCCACCTTCATGGAGTCGGGTTTCAGACTCCAATCCGAACTACGGATGATTTTCTGCGATTTGCTCCACCTCGCGGCTTCGCTTCACTCTGTCTCACCCATTGTAGCACGTGTGTAGCCCTGGACATAAGGGCCATGATGACTTGACGTCATCCCCACCTTCCTCCGGTTTGTCACCGGCAGTTCCGCCAGAGTCCTCAGCTTCACCTGTTAGTAACTGGCAGTAGGGGTTGCGCTCGTTGCGGGACTTAACCCAACACCTCACGGCACGAGCTGACGACAGCCATGCAGCACCTGTACAGCGCCGTATTGCTACGCTAGAGCATCTCTGCCCTATTACGCTGTATGTCAAACCCAGGTAAGGTTCCTCGCGTACCATCGAATTAAACCACATGCTCCACCGCTTGTGCGGGCCCCCGTCAATTCCTTTGAGTTTCACCCTTGCGAGCATACTCCCCAGGCGGTGCACTTATCACGTTAGCTACGGCACTGATACATCCGTACCAGCACCTAGTGCACATCGTTTACAGTGTGGACTACCAGGGTATCTAATCCTGTTTGATCCCCACACTTTCGCACCTCAGCGTCAGTCATCGGCCAGGAGCTTGCCTTCGCCATTGGTATTCTTCCTGATCTCTACAGATTCCACCCCTACACCAGGAATTCTAGCTCCCTCTCCGTCACTCAAGCCTCGCAGTTCTCAACGCAATCCCACGGTTGAGCCGTGGTCTTTCACGCCAAGCTTACAAGACCGCCTACATGCCCTTTACGCCCAGTAATTCCGAACAACGCTCGCCCCCTACGTGTTACCGCGGCTGCTGGCACGTAGTTAGCCGGGGCTTATTCGTCGGTTCATGTCATCCCACGGGCATTCCCTCCCATGGTTATTCTTCCCCAACAAAAGAACTTTACAACCTTTCGGCCTTCTTCATCCACGCGGCGTCGCTCCGTCAGACTTTCGTCCATTGCGGAATATTCTTAGCTGCTGCCTCCCGTAGGAGTCTGGGCCGTATCTCAGTCCCAGTGTGGCCGTACACCCTCTCAGGCCGGCTACCCATCATCGCCTTGGTGGGCTCTTACCTCACCAACCAGCTAATGGGACGCAGACTCATCCTAGGCCGGTGCCGTAGCACCTTTCTTGCGCACCCTCACGATGCGCACCGTATTCGGTATTACCCACTATTTCTAGTGACTATCCCCATGCCTCGGGTAGATCATCCACGTGTTACTCACCAGTCCGCCGCTCTAGGGGGGATCGCTCCCCCTTGCCGCTCAACTTGCATGCTTAAGACACGCCGCCAGCGTTTGTTCTGAGCCAGGATCAAACTCTCCATGATATATTCCTACGGGATTGCTCCCGTCGGATATCATAAAGATTCTTTCGTCACCAGCGCCTTCCAGCACCGGCAACCGACAGTTACCTGCCGTTCTACCAAGCCTTCCAATTCCTCTCGCGATTCCTCTTCCTGCTCGGTATCGCGGATTTCACGGCTCGTGAAATCCACTACGCATTGCGCAGTGCGCAGTGCGAGATCCCCTTACCTCTTCCTATCCCTTCCCTATTTCCTGTTGAAGATCCCTCGCCCCTCAAAAGTCCCCTTCCTCAGAGCGCTCGATGAAGGTACCAAAGTCG
>NZ_DAOSET010000124.1:0-1924 GCF_035363275.1 Methanoculleus sp.
GCCTCGTTGAGGTGCCGGACGGTGTTGTGCTCCTCGGCGCGGAAGATGGGGCCGAGCTCGAAGACCGCCTCGAACCCGGCAGCCATCATCATCTGCTTATAGAGCTGCGGGCTCTGATTCAGGAACGCCTCCTTCTCGAAGTAGGCGATCGGGAAGAGTTCCGTGCCGCCCTCGGTCGCCGCCGCGACGACTTTGGGGGTGGTGATGTTGATGCAGCCTCTTGAGGCGAGGAACGCGGTCGCGGACGAGGTCACCGCCGAGCGGATGAAGAAGATAGCGCGGACACGCGGTTTCCTCGCATCCAGGAACCGGGAGTCGAGCCGGGTATCCATCTCAGCGGGCACCTTCTCGGCGACGTCGAGGGGGAGCGGGCTCCCTGCGAGGCTAACGATCTCGAGTTCGTCCGGGACTATCTCGCGCCCGCCGGGAGCCTTCTCGATCGCCTTCACCCTGCCCTGGACCCTGACCACAGACTCTTTTGAGACGTTCCTGGCGACATCGAGGATCTCTGCCGTGACCTTCTTCTTGGGGATGGTCACCTGGATGATACCGGTCCGGTCACGGATCAGGAAGAATGCGAGTCCTCCGAGATCGCGGACCTCATGCACCCAGCCGATGACCTCGGCAGATTCGGTTGTCGGGGTTACGGCCCGTATTGGTAGACGCATATGAAAAACCTGGATACAATGTGGGTCCCGGGAGGTATTTTGTCTTGCGCTCCAGCCCGGGAGAGCGCTTCGGTGGATGGCCGGAAGTGGCCGGCCCCGGCAGCGGGCGGGAAAAAGACGACTGCCGGAGAGGGTGCAGCGTTACAGGAAGACTGCTGCGGCGATGACCGTCGTCCAGCGGCCGTCCATAACCCCTTCAGCCGCCTGGCAGGTGTGAGTCGTGTTGATGATCCGGCCGCTTGCTTTGTAGATCTGCTCCCGTTCCTGCCACGCCTGGTCGGGATCGAACTCGATGCCGAGCGTTGTCGCAAGCATGGTTGCCGCAAGGTCTTCGGCATATTCGCCCGAGACTTCCGCTGTCTCGCCGAAGGCGTGGTGCTCGGAGAGGTAGCCGTAGGCGTTGCTCTCCTTGGGCATCGCGTGGCCGATGGCGGCTGAGGCGAGCCTGCTCGGCTCGTTGGTCTCGTTCCGGGCCATGACGACGTAGACGATGCTGCCCGGCGAGAGGTCCTTTAGACCCTCCTCTGGCGAGATCAACTGGCAGTTCGGAGGAAAGATACTCGAGACGTAGACCAGATTGTACTTCTCGATGCCCGCCTGCCGGAGGGCCAGCTCAAATGACGCCAGTTTGTCTTTGTGGATACCCACACCCTTCGTAAAGAAACACTTGGTCGGAACGAACATTAAGGATCTTCTTATCGTTTGAGTTTTTTAAAATTTTCGGTAATAACAAGCACAATTTGAGAACGGAGCAAAATTTTCACCCAATATGCCATTAGAGATAAAATGTGCAGGCAAATGGCAAAATAACCGAAAAAATAAGGGTTTCCCCGGTGCTCCAGGACGACCGCAACGACGATCGAGGTCGCCGGTCTTCTCCTGCAAAAGAGCCTGAACAGAAATCGGCGATAGAACCGTCCAGATAGGAAACTCTTGCGGATCTGCAGGGAGAGCGACGGTGCGCGCCCACAGAGCCCGACCGCCGCACCGGGGAGATCGGTCTTCTCCGGCTGATACATGACGGCAGAACACGGAGTCGGACTCCCGGAGCCTCCGGGGCCGGCCGACCCCATCCCCTCCTGTCGACGCCCCTCCGGATGCTGTGTTGCATAATCCCTATGATGCTTGTCCTCCTGCCAGAGCCAGCATTCTATTATAGCAGTTCACCTTCATCCGGATTTCACGAAACATGCCCTCCTGCGATGTCGCCTGTACTCCTTCCCCGAAGATCCGTTTGAAGCCGGAGAAGAACCCTT
>NZ_DAOSET010000125.1:0-1820 GCF_035363275.1 Methanoculleus sp.
CCGTACTCGTTTCGGGCCGGTATGAGGTAGACGGGGACTGCCCCGGTCATGATGATCGCGTGCATCACGGACGCATGACAGTTCCGGTCCACGAGGACGATATCGCCGGGAGTGACGGTCGAAAGCCAGACGATCTTGTTCGCAGCCGACGTGCCGCCGGTGACAAAGTAGGTCCGGTCGGCCCCGAAGACCTCCGCGGCTTTCTTTTCCGCCTCCCCGACGACGCCGGAGTGCTCCAGGAGCGAGCCGAGATCCGGTACCGATGCCGAGAGATCGGCCCTGAGAGCGTTCTCGCCGAAGAAGTCGTAGAATATCCGGCCCGGGGCGCTCTTGAGGAACGCGACACCGCCCATGTGCCCCGGCGTGTGCCAGGAGTAGCGGTACTCCTCGACGTAGTCCATCAGCCCCTGGAAGAACGGCGGGAGGACGTCGGCGAGGTAGTTCTTTGCCGCCCGCTTGATGTGACCGGCGATGAAGCCTGGGGTGTCCTCAAGTTTCCAGATGTAGCCGTCGATCCGGGATATGACAGAGAGAGGTATGGCGGAGATCGCCAGTTTCTCGGTGTTCAAGAATATCGGAACTTTGGGGTTTCGTTCCCGGATGAGGGTGATGACGTCTCGCGCGGTGAACATGCCGTCCACGGGCTCGGGGGTGAGTTCCCAGTCAATGATGATGCAGCTCACGTGCGGGTGCGAAAGAAACGCGTGGACCCCGTCGCGAGCGGTCAGCGCCTCGATGACGGGGAAATCTTCCTTCTTCAGTTCTTTCACGATCTCCCGCGACGACCGGCCCTCTGCGGTATCCGAGTGCAGTTCGTCGTCGATGATGAGAACGGGAAACTCTTCCAGGTAGTCCATACGGCCACACTTCCTGAAGGTGATCGGGAGGGGTCGCTTTAGAACGTTGTGGTCGGGAGGCTTTCATCCGGGTTCGAACGATGTCACCCGAGCTCTCCGCAAGAGGCCGGTCGGGAGCCGTCTTTGTGCATATCCGCACCGTCCTTACAGCGAATCCATCGACGCTCACGCTAGAACCCCGCTACGCGGCAGGTGTTCTTCCTGTTTGAGGGTCCCCGGGGTCCCGGGACCCTCCACTCTTTCCCGGGAGAGAATGCGCGTTGGCGACCGGAGTACCGGGCGCGAGAAGAAGCGGAACCTCGAAAGATATTCCGGATTGACGACATTTATATATGCAAACGGCCATTTAGCACTGATGACAGGCGAGGACTCAAATTCACCGGCGGTCTGTCTGGGATTTGACATTCACTATCCCTGCTACCTCAATCCCGGATTTCGACCAGATACGGTGAAGGGAAAGAGAAATCTGAAGGATAGTTACTTCAACCCGGACGCGAAGGAAGACTTCGGAAGGATCATCGACCGTTCCTTCACGCCGGCGACGGAGATCCTCCTCGATCTTCTCGATGACGGGCTGAAGTGCGCCGTCAGCATCTCCGGGGCGGTCGTGGAGCACCTCGAAGCGTGGTATCCCGGGACACTCGAACTCCTCTCCTGCGTGGCAACCCACCGGAACGTCGAAGTCCTGGGGGCGACCTACTACCACAGCGTCGCCGGTCAGTTCTCCGACCTCGCAGAGTTCTCGGACGAGGTCCGTATGCACTGCGACCTGATGAACGAGCACTTCTCAGTCACGCCGACCACGTTTGCGCACACCGACTACCCTATCAGCCCTGCCACCGCAAGGGCGCTTACCGGAGCCGGAATTCACGCGGCCATCATCGAAGGGAGCGAGGGACCCGGGGCGGAGAGGGACCCGAACTACACCTACACCTACCGGGGCCTCCCGGTCCTCGTCACCCA
>NZ_DAOSET010000126.1:0-1795 GCF_035363275.1 Methanoculleus sp.
TCACCCGGAGTACGCCCGGATGACCCCCCGGTACACGTCCACCGCTCTCTTGAGCTGCTCTATCGAGACCCGCTCATCCACCGCGTGCAGCGTCGGAATCTCTCCCGGCCCGTACTCCACGACGTCGAACCCCTTATCGCGGAGGTACTTCGCGTCGCTTGCGGCCCACTGGAGGAACGGGACCGCCGGGGCACCGTAGACCCGCTCCACCTCGGCGCAGAGCGTCCGGACGATCCGGGCGTCCGGGGGCGTCAGGCTCGGTTCGGCGACGTCTGTCTCCTGTATCACGGCATCCGGGGCATGTTCGGCGATGCCTCTGCGGAGGGCATCAAGGGAGCAGCCCCACGGCACCCGGACGTCGAGTTCCATCCGGCACTGCTCCGCCACGATGTTCGCCTTCTCGCCACCCTCGATCCTTCCTGGATTGAACATCACCCGCGTGAGGATGTTGTCCCCGCCTTCGATCCCGAATGTCTCGGAAAAGAGCCGGGCGGACTGCGCGACAAGCGGTTGCAGGTCTTCGCCGGGCGGGAACGGGTGCGCGTGGACCTCCCGCAGGTAACCGATGAGGTCGAAGGCCGCCATGACGGCGCTCTTCCCGACAAGAGGGTAGAGGGAGCTGTGGCCGGGCCTGCCGCGGAAGGAGAGGTTGACCCGGTAGAGGCCTTTCTGGCCGACTGCCGGGCTCATCGCCGGCGTCGGCTCGGCTATCAGGCAATCGCAGGGTTTGAGGAGATCCTGCGCAAGAAGCGACCGGATACCATGCTCCCCGCCGGTCTCCTCGTCGCAGACAAAGGCGAACTGCGCCTTCGGCTCCACGCCGCTCTCGACGAGATCCCGGTAGGCGGCAAGAAGGGCGGCGCAACCCCCTTTCATGTCGGTGGCGCCCCTCCCCCAGACGTAGCCGCCGGCAATCTCCCCGCTATGGGGGTCGTGCGTCCAGTCGTCGGGGATGGAGGGGACCACGTCGATGTGACCGCAGAGGAGGAGCCGGGTGTCCGGGCCGGTCGTGATGAGGTTCTCCCGGCCGCCGGGATGCGCAACGACGCGGCTCTTGACCCCGATTGAGTTGAGGAACTCCGTTATGAACGCGACGACGTCAGCGGTATTCCCCGGCGGGTTCTCGCTCCGGATCCGGATGAGTGATGAAGTCAGTCGGGCAACATCCATGCGTGATCTCCTTATGCAGCCTTCTTCGCCGCATACTCGTCGAAGAGGCGGGCAAGCGATGAGGTCTTGTAAAGCTGTTTGATGAACTTCGGGTCGAAGAACTCATCGATGAACATCGAAAAGTATTCGGCCGGCATCGCCTGCGTGTCGTCGGGGTTGAGCACGATCCGGAAGGCCCGGTACTGGGCGGGATCGTCGCGGTCGTAGACCCCGGACCAGAGCATCGGGAGTTCGCCGAACTTCTCCGGGTGCTCCTCTTTGAGCCAGTTGACGAAGTCGGGGAAGTATACCCGCTCCCCGATCTTCTCCTGGTCCACGCGCCACCGCATGTACTCCATGCTCATGATATTCCGGGGCGACATGATATTGTAGGTCAGGATGCCGAGGGTAAAATCGATGTGGGCGATGGCATCGGTGAAGTAGAAGTACAGGACCGGATGGAAATCGTTCGGGCTCTCCAGGATCAGCGATTTGCCATACAGTTTCTGCATGACGCGGCCATATTCGTTCATTTCCAGCATACTCTCCTATTGGGGAGAGTGGTACAAAAAATGTTCCTTCAGTGCAGGATGCGACGGGCGGAACGTCCGGAGCACGAGAAAATTGCGGAGCAATTTTCGAGTTG
>NZ_DAOSET010000127.1:0-1742 GCF_035363275.1 Methanoculleus sp.
AGGTCGATCGCGTGCGGCGGCCTCCGGCCGAGGAGGCGCCCGGTGGGGTGGCCGATGATATCGACGTGCTCGTTCTCCATCGTGGTGAGGACCCGGCGGGTCAGGAGATCCTGGTCCTGGCCGAACCCGGAGTGGACACTCGCGATCACCAAGTCGAGGTCCGCAAGCACCCTGTCCGGGTACCCGAGCGTACCGTCGCTCTTGATGTCCACTTCGCTCCCGGCGAGGAGCTGGCAGGTGTGTCGCCGGTTGACCCGCTCGATCTCGGCCTGCTGCTTTGCGAGGGCCTCCGGCCTCACCTTTGAGGAGTGGTCGGTGATCACGATATACTCGTAGTCCCGGGCATCTCCTGCCGCTGCCACGTCTTCGAGCGACTGGCGGCCGTCGCTGAACGTGGTGTGGGCGTGAAGGTCTCCGCGGACCCCGGATCGGTCGACGAGGTCCGGGAGGGCGTGCCGGAGGGCGAGTTCGATCTCGCCCCGGTCTTCGCGAAGTTCCGGGGGGACGGCCGCCATCCCGAGGAACGCGAAGACGTCCTCCTCACGTTTGAACGCGTGAACCTGGCCGTCCGAAACGTCGACCAGACCGTCGGGTTCAAGCCGGTAGCCCTGCTCGAGCGCCACCCCCCTGAGGCGGGCCAGAAACCTGCGGGAGCCGGTGGCGCAGAGGAGCGCGGTGCCGCACCGGGCAGGCTCGGTGAACCGGATCTTCAGTCCGGCACCATCGAGCGGGAGCGAGACCACTCCGGCGCTCCCGGTGGCCCCGGGACGGCGCATGACGGCGTTCGCATCGCCGGTAGCGACAACCACGATCCCGCCGACGGTGCTCGCCCCCCGCCGGTAACTCCCCGCAACCGTGTACCGTCCGTCGGGAAAAAGCGCTTTTGCGCTCTCGAGGACGGCGTCGGCCTGTGGCCGGGTCATCCGGTCCGGCCTCCGGCGGAACTCTCTGATGCCTCTTTGGATCGCCTCTTCCTTCTTTGCGCCGAAGCCGGGGAGCGCCCGTACCCGGTGACTCTTCACCGCCTGCTCAAGGTCGTCGAGCGTCAGGATGCCGAGTTTCTTCCAGAGGGTGCGCAGGGTCCGGGGCCCCACCCCGGTAATACCGAGCAGTTCGACGATCGACCCGGGGATGGCCGCCTGCAGGTTATCGAGTTCCGCAAACGATCCGGTCGTGAGGATCTCCCGGATCTGCCCGGCTAGCCGGAGACCTATGCCCGGGATACGGGTGAGTTCATCCTCATCGAGTCCGGCAACCGGGAGGGAGAGCCGGTCGATCTGCCGCGCCGCCCGCTCATAGGCCCCGACCCGGTACCGGTCCGCTCCCGCGATCTCGAGCAGACGGCTCATGAAGGCGAGCCGTTCGGCAACATCGCCGTTTGTGACCTGCTTGCCCGGGGTCATCATGATCACCGATCGTCCGCGAACCCATATTATAGGCATTGATGCTCGCCGGATGCATGTGCAGGATAGCCGCCGCTTGCGGCTCCGATGGGGAACTCAATCCCTGTCACGGCAAGTCGTGACACTCTCATTATTGCATCCCGATCCCGATAGCACCATCCAAATCCATAAACTTGTAGAAGTAAAAGAATCTGTAGCATGCTTCCCTCCACGTTTGAGGATTATCTCGAAGCAATCCTCACGATCACGGATAACGGCGGGCGGACGGCGACGTTAGAGGAGATAGCGGCAGCCCTCGGCACCGGGAAGGAGGTTGCCGGGATGACCGTCGCCTCCCTG
>NZ_DAOSET010000128.1:0-1711 GCF_035363275.1 Methanoculleus sp.
ATGCCATGGTATCACGCACCAGATCTGATCGATTAAAAATCGATATAAAAAGAATAGTCAAAGAATATACATAAACTTTCTGAAATTCGGCAGTCTTATATTCCAGAACCCTGATTATCTGTAAATTTTTATAAATTAAAGGAATTGTTATGTAAATCCGATGCTCCATATCCCGTCGTTAAACGCACTTCCCGGGGAAACAACGAATCGAAACCCTTAAATTGTAGATCGGGCGTTCTGGTGAAAATCGGTGGCTAATTCGGGTCGGTAGTGTTGAGCGCAGGCAGAATCTCCACGGAACTCGGGCATAATCCCCGGTCCATCCAGGCGGAATGCCCACCATCTCTTGCGCGGTGCGAGTAGCAACCGTTTCTGTATCCGCCGACTCTCCTCTCTTTGTGCCGGGTGCATCTGCTTCGCCCGGGAGTGCCTGCCCCGATCCCCGCCCACGATCTCGACCACATGCCGGATAGGGCTTCCCGACGGGGCTCGCGGCCTGAGACGTGCTTAACTCGACTCTTCCCGATGGTAGAGGATAATCTGCATGAATGCAAGTCTGAATGGTGCAACGGGGGAGCCCCGGGCGTCCCACGATCCGATCGCCGATCCTATTCATCCTTACTCCGCACGGGTGGTGGATATCGGTGGGTCTGCGGTGCCGCGCGGTTTCGGCTCCCCCCTGACTCCCGGCCGTCGGCCGCCGCGCCGCCGGGAAAAAAAGAAACCTTATTCTGTCCGCATTGTAACATTGTAGCAAACGAGGTGTACATTGTCCATGGAACTGAATGGCGTTACTATTGATGATACCTATGCAGAGGCGTTCCCGACCTGGGTGGCACGGCCGATTATCACCGCCGTCACCGAGGAGTGGGCATACAAGGCAGCAGTGGAGGCCGTCGGGTTTGCCACCTCTACCATCGGATGTCCGGCGGAGGCAGGTATCGACTGCTTCGTCCCTGCCGACGAGACCCCCGACGGACGCCCCGGGTATGCGATCATGATCTGTGCGAGCAAGAAGAAACTGAAGGAGCAGGTTGTGGAGCGGCTTGCCGAGTGCGTCCTCACCGCGCCGACGACGGCGGTCTTCGACGGCCTCGCGGACGTCGTCGCCGAGGTCCCGGAGAAGCTCCCGGTCAAGCTCCACTTCTTCGGCGATGGGTTCGAGGAGAAGCGCGAGGTCGGCGGCAGGACGGTATGGGCCATCCCGATCATGGAGGGCGAGTATATCGGCGAGGAGGAGTTCGGCGCCGTCAAGGGTGTTGCAGGCGGCAACTTCTTCATCATGGGCGAGAACCAGATGGCCGCCCTCACGGCCGCCCAGGCGGCTATTGACGCAATCAGCGGCGTCTGCGGCGTCATCACGCCGTTCCCCGGCGGCATCGTCGCGAGCGGCTCGAAGGTCGGAAGCAAGAAATACAAGTTCATGGGCGCAAGCACGAACGAGGCCTACTGCCCGACGCTGAGGGAGAAGGTCGAGGGCAGCAAGGTGCCCGAGGGCGTGAAGGCGGTCTACGAGATCGTCATCGACGGTGTCGACGAGGACTCGATCAAGACCGCGATGGCCGAGGGCATCCGTGCGGCAACCAAGGTGCCGGGTGTAAAGTTCATCAGCGCCGGAAACTTCGGCGGGAGCCTCGGGCCGTTCAAGTTCGAACTCAAGGATGTCCTTGCGGACTATCTCTAATCTCTTTTTCTCTGTGGCGGTTCTTGA
>NZ_DAOSET010000129.1:0-1657 GCF_035363275.1 Methanoculleus sp.
CTGCCGTCAAAGCGTCCCAAACGCTCTAGGATGGACCAGGCTACCCTACTGCCCCGTACCACCATACGTTAGCGAGGCAGACAAAAATAGTTACCGATGGAGAATGTTCAGGCCGGCAGGGGGACCGAAGATTCATCGCTCACGATGGTGCCGACAAACGCGCCCTCCACGATCGCCCGGTAGAGGTTCTCCGGGTCGCGGCCGTCGAGCACCAGGAGCGGGATCCCGGACCGCTCGATCACTTTGCCCGCCACGATGTCGAGCACGATATTCGCACCCGCACTCATCCTCGCTCCCGTGATGATATCGAGGAGCTCCTCCGGCGTGAGGTGTTCGTGCCGCACCGCGCCGGCGTCTTTCTTCGGGTCGGCGCTGTAGATGCCGTCGACCGACGTGGCGTTGATGAGGAGATCGGCGCCGACGCTCTCGGCGAGGACCGCCGATACCGCGTCCGTCGTCTGCGCCGGGGTGATCCCGCCCATAACGACGATCTTCCCCGTTCCAGCGAACTCCCGCGCCTCCGTGTAATTCTCAGCAACCCGCGGGTAAGCCGCATCCCCGAGCCCGGTCACGAGGAGGCGCGCGTTCAGCCGGGTCACCATGATGCCGAGTTCGTCTGCCATCGCCTCTCCGGCACCGAGGTCGCGGGCAACCCGGATGTACCGACGCGCCTCCCCGCCGCCGCCGACGACGATAAAGATCCGGCATTTTTCGGCGATCCTCTCGAGGACAGAGACATATCGGCTTATATTATTCGACTCAAGTGAAGGGACCATAACCGAGCCGCCCAGCGATATCACGATCTTCTTCATTCTACCCTATTATTATCCTCAATATCGCTCTTATACCTGTTGTGAAAATGCTGCACTGCCCGGTATGCGGTTCCACGGAGGTCTGGACGATCACCGGCGGCTACACCGGTTGTCTCTACCACTGCAAGCGTTGCGGGTACCGCGGAGCCCTGGTCGTCGAGTACGACGAAGAACCGGATGACCGACCACAGTGATATATACCGGTCTCTCTCACGCAGTGATCGTATGCACGAGGCGCGACTCTACCAGAAGCTGGAGGAGAACACCGTCCGCTGCTCGCTCTGCGCTCACCGGTGCACCATACGGGAGGGCAAACAGGGGGTCTGCGGTGTCCGCATCAACCGCGGCGGCACCCTCTATGCCGCTACGTTCGGCAAAGTCATCGCCGAAGCGGTCGACCCCATCGAGAAGAAGCCGCTCAACCATTTCCTGCCCGGGACCCTCTCCTACTCGCTCGGAACCATCGGATGCAACTTCCACTGCGAACACTGCCAGAACTGGCACATCTCCCAGCAGACACTGGAGATGCAGTCGCTCCGGGACTTAAGCCCCGAGCAGGGTGTGGAACAGGCGCTCGCGTCGGGCTCCGCAAGCATCGCCTGGACCTACAACGAGCCCACTATCTGGCACGAGTACCCGCTCGCGATGGGGACGCTTGCGCGTAAGAAGAACCTCGGGACCGTCTACGTCACGAACGGCTACATCACCGAAGACGGGCTCCGCGAGCTCGCGTCGATGCTCACCGCCTTCCGCGTCGACATCAAATCCTTCTCCGACACCTTTTACCGGAAGGTCTGCGGGGGGCGGCTGCAGCCGGTCCTCGACGCGACGGCGCTTGCAAAGGA
>NZ_DAOSET010000130.1:0-1637 GCF_035363275.1 Methanoculleus sp.
AGGACCTCCTCGAGGTGGCCCGCCGGAGGAAGAACATCGTCCCGATCATGGCCGATGCGAACCGGCCGGAGGAGTATGCCCCGTTCATGGAGGCGGTCGACCTGGTCTACCAGGACGTAGCGCAGCCAAACCAGGTCGAGATCGCGGAGCAGAACCTCGCCTTCCTCAAACCCGGCGGGCACCTCATCCTGATGCTCAAGACCCGGAGCGTGGACGTCCGGCGTGACCCGGAGGAGGTGTTCGCAGAGGCCCGGGCCGGGCTTGAACAGCACCTCGACGTGGTGGACGTCCGGTGGCTCGAACCTTACCACCACGACCATGCCGCCATCGTCTGCGTCCGCAGGGGTAGTCTATATTAGTGGGAAGGGTAACTTCTTGATATGGACCGGGTCGTCTTCAACCCCTTCTCTCCCCTGTTCCTCCTCCTCCTCTTCGGGATGCTCGTCCTCTTCCTCTTCGCCGTCGTTATCTTCCCGATCCTCTTTCTGACGGTGATCGGGGCGACGTTTGCGAGGCTCGGGTTTTCATGGTGGCAGGTGCTCTTCATCCTCTTCCTGACCCTTTTCGGGAGTTTCATCAACATCCCCGTCAGGACGCTGGAGAGCCGGTCGGCGACGCCGATCTCCGATCGCTACGTCGCTATGTACGGGCGGCTCTACCGCATCCCGCAGCCGGTATCAAGGACGGTCCTCGCGGTCAACGTCGGTGGGGCCCTCATCCCGGTGGCGATATCGCTCTACCTGCTCTACGACTCGGTCCTGCTCAGCGGGGGTTACCTGCTCCTCGGGCTCGCTCTCCTCGGGGTCGGGATCGTGACGGTCACAACAAAACTCGTCGCCCGCCCGGTGCCGGGGCTCGGGATCGCGACACCGTTCTTCATCCCGCCGCTCGCGGCGCTCTTTGCGGCCCTGATCCTCTCGCTCTTTGCGGGGGGTGTTCCGGGCGCGGCGGTGATCATCGCCTATGTGAGCGGGACGCTCGGGACCCTGATCGGGGCGGACCTCTTGAACCTCGATCGTATCGGGGAACTGGGAGCGCCGATGGCGAGCATCGGCGGGGCGGGGACGTTCGATGGAATCTTTTTAACCGGGATCATCGCGGCGCTGCTGGCGTGAGGGGCATCGACCGGTTGTGACACCGGCTCATGGCCCGTCACGCAACCGACTGCAGGAAGCGTTCAACTTCCCGCCTGAAGAGAGAAAAGTCATCGATATGCACCTTCAGGATCGAGAAGGCAAGATCATCATCGATTGCCCCGTAGTGGTACACAACAATGTTCCGGAATCCCTTCATTGCCTTCAGATTCTGCCGGATCGCCGGGGCGAGCACCTCGTGCAACACGAGGTTCTCAAGGATATCTTCATCCGTGCCGGGGACACCGAGGTGGAGGTCAGCATTCAGGATTGCGCATATATCATAGACGTTCTCGATGGAATATTCGGTGCGTTTGTATATGCCGTCTTTTACGATGCCGAGCTGCCGGAACGAATCGGCTGAGTCGGGGAGGTGCTCTTCGACCATATCGACACTCTCGGCCATCTCCTGGAGTTTGATACGAATTGCCGTATCGCGGACGCCTCCTGTCACGCCATTGCCTCTTTGCCGATGTAATCATACAACCGGTGCTTAAAATCATC
>NZ_DAOSET010000131.1:0-1554 GCF_035363275.1 Methanoculleus sp.
CCTATTTGAGTGGAGGATACAATCTATGGCAGTTGAAAAGCCCCACATGAATTTAGCAGTAATCGGACACATCGACCACGGGAAGTCTACGACCGTCGGTCGGTTGCTCTTTGAGACCGGAGCGGTAGCGCCCCACATCATCGAGTCGTTCAGGAAGGAGGCCGAATCCAAGGGTAAGGGCTCGTTCGAGTTCGCCTGGGTCATGGACAGCCTCAAGGAAGAGCGTGAACGTGGTATCACCATCGATATCGCCCACAAGCGGTTCGACACCGACAAGTTCTACTTCACCGTCGTGGACTGCCCCGGACACCGTGACTTCGTCAAGAACATGATCACGGGCGCATCCCAGGCAGACGCCGCACTGCTGGTCGTCGCCGCACCCGACGGCGTGATGGAGCAGACCAAGGAGCACGTCTTCCTGTCCCGTACGCTCGGCATCAACCAGCTGATCATCGGCATCAACAAGATGGATGCCGTCAAGTACGACGAGAAGCGCTACAACGAGGTCAAGGAACAACTCTCCCAGCTGCTCAAGATGGTCGGCTACAAGCCCGACGCCATCAGTTTCATCCCGATGAGCGCGTTCGTCGGCGACAACATCGCCAAGCCCAGCGCGAACACCCCCTGGTACAAGGGCCAGACGGTACTTGCCGCACTCAACGCGCTCACCGAGCCCGAGAAGCCCACGACCCTGCCCATGCGTCTCCCCATCCAGGACGTCTACTCCATCTCCGGTATCGGGACCGTGCCCGTCGGCCGTGTCGAGACCGGTATCATGAAGAAGGGAATGAAGGTCAGCTTCATGCCCGCGAACAAAGAGGGTGAGGTCAAGTCCATCGAGATGCACCACGAGGAGATCCCGCAGGCGCTCCCGGGCGACAACGTCGGGTTCAACGTCCGCGGTATCGGCAAGGGTGACATCCGCCGCGGCGACGTCTGCGGTCCCGCCGACGTGCCGCCGACCGTTGCAGATGAGTTCATCGCGCAGGTCGTCGTGCTTCACCACCCGAGCGCCCTGACCGTCGGCTACACCCCGGTCTTCCACTGCCACACCGCCCAGATCGCGTGCACCTTCATCGAGCTCCAGAAGAAACTCGACCCCCGCACCGGCCAGGTCAAGGAGGAGAACCCCACGTTCCTCAAGACCGGCGATGCCGCGATCGTCAAGATCAAGCCAACCCAGGCCATGGTCATCGAGAAGGTCAAGGAGATCCCGCAGCTCGGACGGTTCGCTGTCCGTGATATGGGATCCACCATTGCGGCAGGCGTGTGCATCAACATCACGCCCAAGCAGATGAGATAAGAAGGTACCCATAATTTTTTGGTGGTAGATATGCAGAAGGCCAGAATACGTCTTTCAGGAACTGACTTTGAAAAAATCGAGATGGTCTGTGATAGGATCAAAGAGATAGCAGAGCGTACCGGCGTCAATCTGGCAGGTCCGATCCCGCTGCCCACGAAGAAACTCGTGGTGCCCACCAGGAAGAGCCCTGACGGCGAAGGTACCGCAACCTGGGATCGCTGGCAGATGCGGGTGCACAAGAGGCTCATCGA
>NZ_DAOSET010000132.1:0-1520 GCF_035363275.1 Methanoculleus sp.
TATACCCGACGCACCCGAAGGGGTTGTCGGCGATGACGCTCTCGATGAGGGTGTTCAACGACGTTACGTCGGCGATCGGGACGGCGAGGTCCCGGACCGCCGTCTTGTTGACGGTCTTCTGTACGAAGTCTGCCATGGGTCTTACTCCTTGCCTGCCAGATGCCCCAGATCGGAGATCTGAGGCAGTTGCACTTGCAGTGCAACTCTTCCCGGGAATATGACAGATAACTACAGGGTGGACGGGGGAGGGGATTAGCATGACTTTATCGGGGATAAGACGGAAAAAGGCCACAACATAGGTGTAGGCCATGGAAACGGTCCTCATAACAGGTTACCAGAATGCGGCGATCAATGTTATGAGACTGCAATCTCTGGGTTGAAATACCCTGGATGCCCCCGACTGAAGTCGGGGGAGCAGTCACCTATTCTCACTGTGGAAAAGATTCAACGTTGAGCGTGTGAGAAACCGAGGGTGGAAGCCTCTACAAGGTCTACGCTATTTCCCGTGGTTCGCACGCAACGCCCTTGCCCGCAAGGATCTCCCGCAGCTGCTCCCGGCCGCTCGGCTCCGGGATCTCCCGCTCCTCCTCCCGGGCGGTATCGAGCCAGAGGCCGATAGCCACCTTCACTTCAGAGAGAGCCTCCTCTTCCGTCTCGCCAAACGCGGAACAGCCGGCAAGCTCCGGGACGACGGCGATGAACCCCTCGTCCTCATCGCTGTAGAAGATCTCGATTGCATATTTATGTGGCATCTTCATCCCCCAACAGAGTATAGTGCTCAATAATCTTAAGAAGTTGCCTTACCTGGTACGGTTTTGCTTTCCCCTTCACGTTCTGGAAATTGAGGATATCAGGAATCCCGTCCCGCACGTACACGGTGTGGCTGCCCTTCCCGCCCTTCCGGCGAAACCCGAAGGTTTCCGCCGCACGGCAGAGGTCTTTGAACCGCACGTTCTTTGGGTTGTGCTTCAGGTGCTCGTACGTCTCGCGCCGGTTCATGTGGAGCACCCTTGCAAGTATCACCTCGCTTGATCTTCTCCTCGATCAACCTGTCCTGCAATATCCGCATGAGCTCCGGGTTCTCAGGCAGGCCCTTGCCTATCGTCTCCTGTGTGTCCACCCCATTGCGGTGATCGCCGGGCATGTGGGTGAACTCGAAGACCTCACGGTCCCGGAAGAGGGTCTCGTCGTAGCGGAGGGGAGGGGAACACTTCATATCCAGTCTGGAGAAGGGGAATGGTATAAAGGGTGGCCGTGCGCAGGTTGAAAGTGAAGGGGAAAGAGTCCCCCTCACGCCAGTTCGCCGACGGCGTCGGCCCAGGCCTCGACCGCGGTCTTGATCGCGTCGTCCTGGTAGGACGAGAGCCGGACGGTCGTGCGAGTGAAGGTGACGTAGTAGTCGTCACCCGAGGGGCACAGCGGAGGAGATGACCACCCGGATACGTCGGTCAGTATTATCACCACGAAGAGAGATGCTATTCTATCGGTGAGATCATGAGGACGTTCACGGCCGTGCTCTA
>NZ_DAOSET010000133.1:0-1518 GCF_035363275.1 Methanoculleus sp.
CCGGTGTTGCGGACTCGCCTTCCGGCGCCTCTGTCGCGGAGCACCGGCCCCGGCGACCGCCCGTCATCGGGCCGGCCCCGGCAGGTCCGGTTCCATCAAATCCTGGCATGGTGTATCACCTCAATTATTACACATATGTGTAAAAATAAATTAAAGTATCGTATGCGGCAGAGTATTATGTTATTCTTCGTTCATCTGCGCATAGTATTGCCGCGCCTCATTGAGCGAGAGGGTCTCCTCTATCTCGACTTCTTCCATGTACTGCGCAAGTCCGCAGTTTTCGAGGAGTACCTCAATTCTCTCGAAAGTCTCTATGTCAAGCACGACCCCAATCTTTCTGCCGCTGCCGGTTATGATATACTGTCATTTGATATCGATCGCCGTGAACTACCCCAACCTGCTCATTCCACTTCCCGGATCATCGTTTTGACCGTATCTTCAAGGGGTCCGAGCCCCGTCTGGATAATATCCCAGAGGATTGTCGGTTTCACCGAATAATAAGAGTGGACACTGATATCCCGAAGCCCCGCGATCTTTCGCCATGCAATCTCCGGATGGCATGCGGTGATGTTGTCGGGGATCTGCTTGCTTCTCCGATGGTGATGAACCTGAGCACGACAGCATCGAGGCACATGGAATCGCCCGCAAACTCCTCAAACGTCCGGTCTCCCACGTAGGAGTGGATGGAGACGATAGCCTCCCGTATGTCCTCCAGATAGAGCAGAAGATCTCTAGGCATAGGCGACCTCACCCAGGACGGCTTCCCGGATTCGGGGTTTTAACGTGTCGATGATGACGAGATCTGCCTTTCGTCCCAGGAGGTCCTCAAGATAGAACTTGAGGTCCATGAAATGATCGAAGGTCTCCTCCCCTTCTCTGAACTCCACCAGGATATCGATATCGCTTGCTGCGGTGGCTTCGTTCCGCGCCACAGATCCAAAGACACCGATACGGGCTACACCGTAGCGTTCCCGGATGGTGCAAAGGTTTTGCCGGATCTGGGTAAGTGGGTGCATCGTTACTCTGTGATGTTGCGCCCATCCACTTATATCCTCCGGCATCCGGTGTTCCCGTTACCCGGGGCGGGAGAGGGGGTCATCTCTTCCGCTCACGGACGAGAAGGGCCACCCCGGCCAGAGCCGCAAGACCGGTGAGCCAGGAGAACGGCAGCCCGGCCTGCTGCACGGCGGTCGCCGACGCGACGGGGCCGAACGTCAGGGTGGGGTCGGTGAGGGGGGCCGTGGTCGCCACGGTCTCCTGGCCGGCGGCGCTACTGGTATCGAGGGTGCCGGTCACGGTGGGCTCCGTCACCGTCGGCGTGGGGGTGGGGGTGGCGGATGGACCGCTGCCCGAACCACTGCCGCTGCCTGACGATAATCCGGAAGAGCCGCCGGGCGCCGTGCTCCCCGTCACCGCAAGATCAAGGCTGGAAGAGGTGCCGGGGGTGTAGACCGCGGTCCCGGCGGCAGCACCGTCGACGAGGAAGGTGATCGTCTCTCCGGCATCGGTCTCCTCCCC
>NZ_DAOSET010000134.1:0-1517 GCF_035363275.1 Methanoculleus sp.
CACATGAAAAACTTAAAAAAACAAGATGCTGCGGATCATCCGCATCCCTCCTTCAAATCTTTCTCCACCAAGTATCCTGCCTGACTGATGATCTTTATCATCTCGTCGATATCCATCATTCTTATGGGCGAAACAGAGCTGGGAATTTTTGGTTTGGTTTTCGTGACCTCTGGTTCTTGATAATTCTCGTGATTCATAAGCAAATGATAGATGATGCAGAGCACTTTTCTGGCGAGCGCAACGGTTGCAATATTCTTCTTTCCGCACCTTGCCAATATCCTCTGGAAGAATCTCATTAACCTTGAATTCTTCTTGGTCCTGGATATGGCTTTTGCAACTTCCACCAAGATCCTTCGCATATGCTTAGATCCCGTCTTAGTGATCTTCCCAGTTCGCAGCTTCCCTGCCGATTGGTAGACCGAAGGCACAATACCGAAGTACTTTGCCATCTTATCCGCACTCGGAAAGTCCCTGTAATCTCCCATTTCTGCAATAATGGTAGCTGCCGAAATGAATCCAACACCTGGAACAGACAAAATAATTTTCAAATCATCCTCGAAGGGTTTGACTTTTTCGGCGATCTCAGCTTCCAGAATTTTTATCTTCTTGCTAATATCATCTATGACATCAAGATTTGCCTTGATCAAAAATACCTGAACGGGATCTAATCCATTCTTGATGGCTTCTCTGAGTTCGTCCTCCTTTTTCCGAATCCTCTTCGAAGGTATTCCAGATATGATCTGATCGATCGTCTTTCCTTCCAGAAGCCTATCAATGATATATCTTCCAGATTTGCCAAAAGAGTCGGATATGACTGAGGAGAGCTTGATGCAGCAGGTCGAAAGTGATTGATGAATCTGGTTCTTGATTTTGGACCTTGCATTGACCAGTGTCTCACGAGCACGAGTTATGCTTCTTAGATCTCGGTAGTCTTTTGGATAGATTCTGGAGGGCGTGATGAGATTATTGAGACAATATATCGCGATTCGTTCCGAATCAAGTTTATCGGTTTTCTTGTGCTCAATATTCCGGATCTGATATGCATTGGCCAGGATAAATTCGACATGACCTTCTAGAATGGTGAAGATAGGATACCAAAAACCTCCCGTGGATTCTACAGCCAGCCTCTGGCATCTGTGGTTTATTATCCAGGATCTGAATGCCAAGAGGCCATCTTGGTTCATATTAAAACGTTCTTGGAGCTTCAATCCACTTCGGGATATCATTGTAGCAATAAGAAAATCCTTGTGGATATCTGCTCCGCAAACTATTTCCTTATCTGAGTCCATCGTCTCACTTGCCTGATATGGGCAGATGATGATCACTCGTGCGTGCAACTTCACATACGCGTTCAAAGACGCATTTGGGCATCCACGAGATCATGGTTGTCTTTGTGTCGAGATCATGTCTCAGGTCACAGATCAACCTTCACTGCCCATATCAGCCTTGCCTATGGCTCTATGGGTTTTTCATGCTTTGGGCATGATCCCCGCCTGAGGATCATGGGCTCTTTGTGG
>NZ_DAOSET010000135.1:0-1455 GCF_035363275.1 Methanoculleus sp.
GACCCTAAATCCAGCGCCTTTGACCTGGCTCGGCAACCCCCGCGTGCCATATATGTCGGCGCCGTGAGCATTATACTTGTTCCCGGTGTTCGACAGGTCGCCGTAGGCGGCGGCTCCCCCGGAGGGGAGCAACCCGATGCCGTTTGCATCCCTGCAGTACCCTCTGGTTCTCCGCCCGGCGGCCCCGGATCCGGCAACAACGGCACCGGGAATATCTGTGGAAACATATAATGTATATAAAATACATTACATTACATACAAAATCAACCCGGGGCAATCAGGCCGGAGGCGCGCCGGGGCCACATTTCGGCCGAATCATGCCCGAAATGGTAACAACAAAACCTTTATTGAATTGATCAACCGTATTTTCCTGTAGTTGAACTGAAATGCTGGGCGAGATCCTCCATATCCTGGCAGCGGCCATTATCAGCTGGATACTCTTCGTAACCGTCGACATCTTCTTCGGATTGCCGGAGGCGGGGGGCGTCAGCGGAGCCACGGCCATCGCGCAGGACATCGAGGCCGGCGGCGGCGATCTCTCCGGCGGCACCATGATGGGGAACATCGTCTGCTCCCCCGACGCCTCGGCCGGGACGCTCCTTGCCGCCTGCGGCGTCTACGTCGCCGGCATCCCCGGCGGGCTCGCGGCGGCCCTGATGGTCTACATCGGCAACCGCATCTGCCACGACCCCGGTTACGCCGGGACCACCGGCGCGGTCCTCGCCACGTTCGTCGTCTACGGCTTCACCCAGGTCGGGTTTGCCGCCTCGGACTTCATCGCGGGGATGGTGATTGCCATCCTCACCATCCAGGGGCTCTCCCATACCCACGCGAGTCGGCTCCTTGGACGGCTCTGGAGGATCCGGGAGTGATCGCGCTCTACGTCGTCGCCGCGATCGCGGTCTTTGCCGCCGCACGAGCCATCCTCGAGCGGAACACCGGCCGAAGGTTCCCGTACGCGAACGTCCTGAACTTCGCCGTCGCAGGCAGCCTCGTCCTGCTGCTCGATCACCCGATCACCCTCATTGCGGCGGCAGCCTACTTCGTCGGCTCGACGCTGGAGGCAAACGCCATCGCAAGCACCTACGCCGGGGGGGTGAAGCGGTGATTTTCGAGTTGCAGGTCGTCTTCGGGCTCATCGCGCTCGCGGGCGCTCTTTCCGCCGCGCTCCTCAAGGACCCCTACGCGAAGCTGATCGCGCTCGGGATCCTGGTCTCCGGCGCCCTGCCGTTCATCGTGGACCGCGGCTACCTGGACGTCGCGATCGTGGCCTCCCTCATCGCCCCGATATCGACGATATTTGTTCTGATGGCTGTCCGGAGGGCCGAGACGTGAATACCGCGTTCATCCTCGGTTTCGTCATCCTCGCCCTCGGCGTCCTCTCGGTCGCCTTCGTGCGACCGAAGACCTACGTCGCCCGGCTGATCAACCTCGAGATACCGGCGTGGGGCCTCC
>NZ_DAOSET010000136.1:0-1431 GCF_035363275.1 Methanoculleus sp.
GGAAGACCTCGACTACGGGGTGGACGCGGAAGCGTTTTTCCCCGGCGGAGACGTGCTGGGGGGGACGGTGAGCATCCTCGCAGGAAACGCCGTGGAGACGGCGACCGATCTGGTCTACCCCTCCGCCCACCGCTTGGGCCTGACCTTCGGGAGGACTTACAACAGCCGGGCCGAAACCTCGGGGATCCTCGGCACCGGGTGGACCCACACCTACGGGGCGACCCTGACGCCTCCCGTGTCCCCCGACCCCTATCTCAAGGTGGCGGACCCCACCGGCCGCGCGAGGTATTTCACCGAGGAGAGCGCCGGGGTCTACAAGGGCGCCTTCAACGATCACACCAGGGTGCTCGTTCTGGTAAACGGCAATTACGCCTGGTACCCGCTGGACGGCACGGTATTCATCTTCTCGCCTGCGGGCCTGCTGCTCCATATCCAGGACATCGCGGGAAACCGGCTGAGCCTCACCTACGACGCCCAGGACCGTCCGGCCGCGGTGAGCGATGCATCCACGGGCAGGGCGCTCACGTTCAACTACAACGGCTCGGGGCTGCTCGCAACCATCACCGGGCCTCTTCCCAACACGACCTCGACGGGGACCGTTGCGACCTTCACCTACGATGCAAATTCCAACCTCACTTCCGTGCTCTATGCGGACAACTCGGGATTCACTCACGAGTATGCCGACGCCAACGACGTGCACAACCTCACCCGGACGCTCAACAAGGCCGGCCACATCCTGTCCGAGTGGACCCATGACGCCCAGGACCGGTGTGTTTCGCACTTCAGCCTGCGTGCCAAGGGTCCGTTCAGCGTGAATTACGTGAGCGATACCCAGGTGGACGTGACGGATCACTACAATTGGGTGCGCTCCTACGCCATCGCAACGGTTGCGGGGAGAAAGCGCGTGACGGCGGTGGTGAATCCCTCCTACCCCGCCGACCCGGACAAGGCCGCCAACGCGCATTATGCGGCAAGCAACGCTCTTGGCTGGACCTACGATGCGACTACGGGAAACCTCAGGGACGTGAGTTTTCCCAGGGGAGTCGTCAACCAGTTCCGGAACTTTATGGGGCGGGGCTATCCGCAGACGGTGATCCTGGCGGCGGGAAGCGCGCAGCCCCGCACCATCGCCTATACCTGGCATCCGAGCATGAACGTGGTGCTCACCCGGACCGAAGCAAGCGTCCTGGGGGCGGGCAACAAGGAGACGGTCTTCGATTTCGACGATCCGGCGGCCTCGGGCGACGACCCGGCCGTCTACAACGAGAGCCCGACGAAGTTGCTCTACCGCAAGATCGAGAAGGGCTACCGCAAGGTCCCGGAGGGCACCGCGGCGTCCTACGAATACGTCGCGGCCCTGACTTACGACGCCCGCGGCCGGGTGCTCGCCTACGACGGGCCGCGCGGGGGTGCGAGCGATACGACGACTTT
>NZ_DAOSET010000137.1:0-1428 GCF_035363275.1 Methanoculleus sp.
ATTCGAGGGGCTTTTTCTCCTCATACTTCTGGCCACAATTATTCTTCGTTTTTACTTCCTTGACTTAAAGCTCTTTCACCACGACGAGGCTATTCACGCGTGGTTCTCCTATAAAATTCTGACCGAAGGGACCTACATCTACGACCCCATGTACCACGGGCCGTTCCTCTACTATACCACGGCCGGGATCTTCTCGCTCCTCGGGGACTCCGATCTCGTGGGCAGGCTCTTCCCGGCGCTGCTCGGCACTCTGCTCGTCCCGCTGCTCTACCCGATCTATAAACTCGGCTATCTCGACAGGAAACAGACCCTGGTAGCGGCGCTCTTTCTTGCCGTATCGCCAAACATGGTCTACTTCTCGCGGTTCCTTCGAAACGACATCTTCATAGCCTTCTTTTCGATGGTGCTCCTCGTCGCCCTCCTCTACTACTTCGAGCGGCACCAGATGCGTTACGCGCTCATCGCAGGAGCCGCGATCGGTCTCGGGATGTCGGCAAAGGAGAATATGCCGATCATCGTCCTGATCTTCGGGATCTACCTCCTCTACGTAGTTTTGACGAGGAGAGTCCGGCTCCCGGCCCACTGGATCCGGGATCTCGCGCTCGGTGTCCTCGTCGCGTTCGGGATCATGGCAGCCTTCTACTCGTCGTTCGGCGCCCACCCGGATCTGATCACGACCTGGTGGCTCCAGGCTATCGAACACTGGACATCGATGCACCAGATGCAGCGCCTCGGGGGGCCGCCGTATTTCTATCTCCTGCTCTTCATCCTCTACGAGGTGCCGATCCTGATCCTCGCCATCATCGGGGTTCTGCAATTCGTTGACATCCCCCGCATCGTCGCTCGCTGGAGAGAAAAGAGGATGGGTCACGTGGAGAGCCTCGATGCGGCAGAAGGGACTGAAGAAACAGACGGAGAGTCCCCGGAGGTTGCAGCCTCCCCCATCAAGCAGGCTCCGGGCTGGAAAGACCGGCTCCGCGAGATCCTCTCGGGCAGCGGGGAGATCCGGCATATCGATCGGCAGAGAGAATTCGCACGATTCGCCATCTTCTGGATGCTGCTCTCGCTTGGGGTCTACGCCTACATCGGTGAGAAGGTGCCGTGGCTGATCCTCCACCAGCTCCTCCCCATGGTCTTCGTCGCGGTCTACGCGATGACCACACGAAAGGCGACCATCGCCGTCGTGGCCAGCGTCTTCCTGGTCGCGATGACGCTCCACGTGGCGTTCACTCCGGCGGACATCAACGAGCCCATCGTGCAGGTGCAGAACTCCGAAGACCTGCGGGAGGTCTTTGCAAAGATCGATGCCGCAGACAAGGTGGCGGTCGCGACCGACACTTACTGGCCGCTGCCCTGGTATTACCGGGGCGACCGCGCCTCTAAACTCGCGTATTACAGCCAGAAGGTGAGCGAGCCGACGATATACGG
>NZ_DAOSET010000138.1:0-1352 GCF_035363275.1 Methanoculleus sp.
AAGTGCTGACTGAGTGGTTCGGGGTCACCTTCGTCGAGTTCCAGGATGAAGTCGGGCACCGGTTCGGTCGTAACGGTGATTGTGATCTGCTCTCTCTCTTCGATCTCGCCTTCGAAGTAGAGTTCTGTTGCCTCTATGATGTTATCGACAAGTTCGCCGATAGTCTCTCCCTCTGTGATGATACCGTGATCTGTAGCACGAGCGGTCCACCCTCCATCGTAATAGAATATTTTAAACTCGACTAACATGGCGCTCACCTCAAATCATTTGAGATGTGTGCAGTTCGGCATAATAAACGTAGTGCCGATACCGGGTCCGGTGTTCCGCGGGGTAGCGTCCTTCTGCTCTGGCACTCTCCCCGGGCTAAAGCCCGGGGGTTTTCCTGCACCCCGTAGACCCCCCGACCTTCGACGAGGTGTGGCGAAAACAGACCGCCGAAAAAAAGCCCGGGGCCCTTCACCGCCCGGCAACCCAGTGCCGTGCGATGAACTCCCGGACCACCTGCGCCGCCACCGCCGCCGTCTGGCCGGAGTCGAACGGGGCGACCTCCACGTAGTCGAACCCCACGACCTGCGGCGCAAGGGTCCGCACGACCTCCCGGATATCGAGCGGCGTCATCCCGAACGGCTCGGGCGTCCCGAGGCCGGGGGTGAAGCAGCAGTCGATCGCGTCGGCGTCGATCGAGAGATAGACCCGTCTGTCGCCGATGGCCTCAAGGACCTCGCGGAGCACGACCCCGATCCCCCGCTCCCGCACGGTATCCGCAGTATACAACCGCGTCCTCTCCGCCGCAACCGCGAACTGCTCGGCATCACCGCTCCGGGCGCCGATGATCACGACGTCCCCGACCCCATCGAGGACGCGCCGGGTGACGCACCCGTGGCTGTAGGGTGTCCCGTCGAGTTCGTCCCGCAGGTCCAGGTGCGCGTCGCAGACGACGTAGACCTCCGGCCGGACGGCCCTGACCGCCCCGACCGTCGCGGTGTGCTCGCCGCCGAGCATCACCGGCACTTTCCCGTCGCCGGCGATATCGCTCACGACGTCGGCCACCTGGCCCACGAGATCCTCCGGGACCTTCAAGACCGCAAGGTCGCCGAGGTCCGTGACCGGCACCTCGCAGAAGTCTATCCCGGTCGAGGGTTCGTAGGACTCAAAGTTGAGCGAGACCTCCCGGATCGCCCGGGGGCCAAACCGTGTCCCGGGCCGAAACGACGTCGTGGCGTCGTAGGGGACGCCGAAGACGGCATAGCGGGCGTCCTCGTAGGACGCATCCGCATCCGCAAAATGGAGATGGGCGAGCTCGTGCATGCCCGTCTTCGAGAGCCAGAACACGTCACTCAAGTTTCTTCTTA
>NZ_DAOSET010000139.1:0-1342 GCF_035363275.1 Methanoculleus sp.
CCTTCTGAAAGACGGAAGGCGTGGCCCGGTCGCGTGCGATGAGGTAGGGGAACTCGTCGATGACGATCACCACTTTCTCCCCCTGGGAAGGGGAAAAATTCCGGTGCCTGACCAGCGCCTTAATGACGGTCTCCCAGTCGGGATACCGACTCCGCTCGAAGTCCGGATCGTTCAGGTACTCCCCTGCGTAGTGGGAGAAATCCTGGACATTCCTTGCCGTCCCTTCTTCTGAGGCCAGGAAGTAAAAGCCCGGGACAGTCTGCAGGAATTGGGCAAGAAGCGTCGTCTTGCCCACGCGCCGCCTCCCATACAGGATCAGGCACTCCGGAACCGGGGAACGATATCGATCGGTGAGGAACTGCAGTTCACTTTCCCGGTCTACAAAAGAATGTTGAATCATAAGTATACTACTTTATAGTCAACAACAACTTAAGATAATCGGTAAGCGCCGGTAGCCGGACCGGAGATGGCCGCTGCGCAGACGGGCACCCCCTTTCCGGGTTGATGGTCGTAGCCGGGCAGGATGAGGACGAACTCCCCCGCTTTCGCGGCGACGATATCGGCGAGGTCGCTCCGCTGGAGGAGGGAGAGCACCTCCCCGGCGAGCACCTGGTAGTAGAACTCGGGGTAGCCGATGCCCGAGGGGCTGAGCGGGTGGTAGTGCCCTCTGGTCCTGACGTACTCCCCGGAAGAATGACGGTGATCTCGAACCGAGGTTCTGCTCACGAAGATACGCGCGATCCCCGGCAGTGAGGGCGAGGTCGCGGTACATGTAGTATAGGGGCATGCTCCCGGACTGGTCTGGGTCGGCGAGCACGCATCGCATATCGTCGAGGGTCCGGACGGAGGGTTCAGGGAGGGGGCCGGGCCAGTAACTGTTCATTAATTCATGTTCTGCTGTAACTGGTGATAATTTACGCGATGCGATCCTAACACCGTCATCACGAGGGGGGGCTTCAATGAAAATGGGAACTCTGAAGTAGGCCTGTTACCGGTGGAGCGGGCTTTTACGGTTCTGGAGGCGAAGTGCTGGAACTTCTAGGGAGATGCTCCCCTCGATGAACGTCACCCGGGGGTGGTCGAGGCGGTGCTCGATGTTCACCCGCCGGCCGGTGGCGAGGTTGTCGATGATCACGACGTCGTGGTGCTGTGCCAGATGCGATGTTCCGCAGGAACGGAGCAGGAGCACCGTCAAGGTGCGACTGTGTCTGCAAGGTTCGAGCCGATGAAGCCGGCCCCGCCGGTGACGGTGGAGCGCATGAAGAGGGTATGGCGGTGGGGTGGTTTAGGGCTTTCTGAATGGTGCCAGCGAGACAGTCCGTTCAGCCCTCGGATGTGCCAT
>NZ_DAOSET010000140.1:0-1335 GCF_035363275.1 Methanoculleus sp.
CGTCCGGGTTCTCGATCACCCCGACGTTGTGCGGGTTCATGAAGTGCTCCATCACCCTCTGGCTGTATCCGATCTGGTCTGCCATTACTCTCCACCTACAGCGGTGTAATAGCCCGCAGGCGTTTAACTTTTGGGGTCAAAGGGGCGAAGCGGGAAGTCCCCGGTCGAGAGGACCGGGGATGAAAGCGGAGCTCCTTCGTCATTACGATAACTAAATTTACCTGGGTGTTCTATTATGGTTCACCCAATATGAAGTATAAACTTGATCGGTCGGCACATTCGGTCTTTGCTCTCTATTACCATCTTCTCTTCAAAGCAACTCCGAAGACCAACCTTGTCAACGCGGTCAATGTGATCAAGGGCGTATCGTCCCGGAGGCTGCGGCAGGAGTTCCCCGCAACAAAGAATCTATTATGGGGACATTCCTTCTGGTCCCCGTCGTATTTTCTTGCAACGTAGGGACAGGTAAGCCTTGACACTCTGAAAGAGTATGTTGATTCACAACTGGAGAAGTAGATGATTGTTTCCTACAAGTATCGAGCATATCCCGATGCAACTGGAGAAGCACGGTTGCATGAAGCACTCGATACCTGTCGGTGGCTCTACAACAAACTTCTTGAAGAGTGTACTACCGCACGAGAGGCCGGGGTCGCTCCGACGATGCGAGGAATGCAGGCGCGGATCGTCACGCTAAAAGAGGAGAACCCGTTTCTGAAGGACGTGTACTCCAAAGTACTTCAGATGGTGAACTACACCCTCTGGAGTAACCTTCGTGCTCTGTCGCAGACAAAGAAGAAAGGGCGGAAGATCGGCAAACTCCGGTTCAAGAGCGCAACCCGGTACCGGACGCTCAATTACAATCAGTCCGGGTTCAAGATCGACCGGGAACACAGCACGATCACGTTCTCGAAGATCGGAACAATCCCGTTCACCGTTGCTATCGACCGTACCCGGGAGAGGTGAAAGGTGTCCTGATCACCCGTTCCGGTGACAACTGGTACGTCATCATCCAGGCGGAACAGGAAGTTTCCGAACCGAAGAGGGAGGGGCGATCCGTCGGCATCGACGTCGGGTTGGATTCGTTTGCGGTCGATAGCAACGGTGTAGTAATCGAGAACCCCCGGTTCTATGAACACTCACGTGACCGGATCAAGAAGTTGCAGCAGAGCGTTGCTCGGAAACAGCGCTTTTCGCAGAACTGGAAGAAAGCAAAAGGGAAACTGGAGAAGGCATATGACCATATCACGAACCAGAAGAACGATTTCCTGCACAAACTTTCTCGTCGGTACGTTGACACCTACGCAGCGATCTGTGTTGAAGACCTGAATATCAAGT
>NZ_DAOSET010000141.1:0-1333 GCF_035363275.1 Methanoculleus sp.
GTCCGGGTCTTCGGTGCGGGGGACACCGCCCACCTGCACCTCCTCGACCTGACCGCAACACCCGTCGATGGGCGCTGGGCGATCCTCTCCGGCCAACAGGGCTGGCCGGAAGAATACGGCACATGGACCGCCATCCTGACCTACGCAGCAGCAGAGCTCAATGCAGCAGGCCAACCATGCCCGCATCCGGAGGCGCTCACCAATGCGGGTCTTCGCGAGCGCGGGATCTGGCTGAACGCCGATGTGGAGATGGCATTCTTTAATTATGCCTCGGGGAAAATCCAGAACATAAGGAGGGATTGACATGGATACCCCTGAAGAACGCTCACAGGAAGCAAACAAACTGAGAAAGAACGGAAGGTACGAGGATGCCCTGGAGATCTATCGTGAACTCTGGGACGGCCAGCATCACGATGGATTTACTGCTGCAGGCCTGCTGCACTGTCTCCGGAAACTGCACCGCCTCGACGAGGCGATGACCTTCGCCGACGAGATCGCCGCGCGTTACCCCGATCACAACTGGGTAAACCTGGAGGTCGCGTGGGCATACGCCGACTACGTCAAGGGGATGGCAGAGAACGGGGCATCTGTCCCGGTGCTCCATGCCTGCGGAGAGAAGGCCCTCTCCAGAAACCCGCCCCCACAGCCGGTAAACCATATCGCCTTCGCCATCATGAAAGCGGCAAATGGTGCCAAAGACTGGCATACGCTGGCAGCATGGACTTCACGGGTCGATCCGTCGCTGCTCAGCCCGGCAGGGATGAAACTCCCCGACGGAAAAGAAGGCTGGAGTTACCTTGCCCGCTGGTATCACTACCGGAACCTGGGGCTCATTGGCACCGGGCGCGCGCAAGAAGCCCTTCCCCTCTGCCGTGAAGCGATCGAGAAGTTCCCTAACCAGTACAAATTCTTTGCATACGACCTCGCCAGGGCGTATGCGGGCATCGGCGAGTACGAAAAGGCGGCAGAAACGTTTGACGAACTCTGCCGGACGGTCCGGCCGGACTTCTACCACCTCTTCGAGTACGGAAAGGTCGTCCACCAACTCGGCCGTCCGGAAGAGGCGCTGGCACTGATGGCCCGGGCCGCGAAGGCAGGGCAGCGCCCGGAGTTCATGGTCGGCTACTTCATGGAGATGGGTGACATCTTCAAGCAGGTCGGTCGCCTGGACGCGGCCCGCGACCACTATACGCTGGCAACGGCCATCCGGATGCGAAACTCGTGGTCCGTCCCTGCCGAGCTGCAGCAGCGCCTTGACGAGAACGCCATCTCTTCGATCGAGGACTCCGTCGAGGAACTCACCTATCGGTGCAGCCGCCACTGGAGCAACTGC
>NZ_DAOSET010000142.1:0-1328 GCF_035363275.1 Methanoculleus sp.
CTTGAGATCAAGTACATCCAGGATAAACCGTATGTGTATCACTCGACAAGTGTCTACGACCGGGAGACAAAAAAGACCCGGAAAGTCTCACGATACCTTGGCCGGCTCACCCCGGATCGTGGTCTCCTCGCCAGGGGTTCTTCCCGCCCGTCGCAGGAAGAACGTCCTATGACTGCCCTGCAACGGCCTCGTTTCCGTATACGAATACGGTAACGCTCACCTCCTCGCTCTGGAGTTTCAGGATCTCGTCCCGGTTCTCACCGAAGCATTCCCCGACCATTGGCAGGAGATTGTTGCTCTCGTCTTCACCCGAATCACCGGATATCTCCCCCTCAAACGGGTGAGGGCCTCCTGGGAGAAACTGGACAACCCCTTGAACATCCAGCCCGACTGTTCCCCCAAATCCCTCTCCACCACGCTCCGGGCCATCGGCGATGACCGCATCGGTCAGGATATGATCTTGTAGCACCTCCGCACCGGCAACCGCCATCTCATCTACGATCTCTCCTTTGTCTTCTCCCTCTCCGATAACCTCTCCCTTGCCGAGTGGGGTCACGATGCCATGGAAATCGCCCTGCCTCAGGTGAACCTCGCTCTCTTCTCCGGGCGAGAGACCGGGCTGCCGGTGATGCTCCGCCCCCTCCCCGGGTCGGTGAAGGATGTCAAGACGCTCCTCCCCTCCATGGATGGTCTGCACCTTGCGGATGCCATCCTGATCCTTGATCGGGGGTTCATCTCGGGAAAGGTGGTCGAGGGGATCGGCAACCGTGAGTGCTCGTACCTCCTCCCGCTCCGTCGCGACAGTGTCCACTATGCAACCCCGATCCACCCGAGCGACCGGTTTCTATATCACAAGCGCCTGATACGAGGTGGAAAGAGGGAGATCGGGGATAAAACCCTCTATCTCTTCGAGGATGAGGATCTGCGACTCGAGGAGAGGAAGACCCTCTTCGAGCGACTCAGTGAGGGCACGATCACGAAGGAGCTAGCCGGGGAGAAGGAGGAACGCGCCGGCCGAATCCTTTTTCTCTCGAACCTCGACGAGACGCCGCAGCAGATCTATGAACTCTACAAGACCCGGGATCTGGTGGAGAAGCACTTCGATACGCTGAAGAATGAGATCCAGGCAGATGTCCTGTATCTTTCGGATCGGAGTGCAGTTTGTGGTCATCTCTTCGTCGGGTTCCTCTGCCTGTATCTCTACTGCAAGTTGCTGGCACGTATCAAGAAGGCCGGCCTGACGGCGGAGTACTCACCCAGGGATGTCTTACTGAACTTCTCGAAGGTGATGAGGGTATCCTATGAGGGGTTCGACCAGATCACCGAGG
>NZ_DAOSET010000143.1:0-1295 GCF_035363275.1 Methanoculleus sp.
GCCGATACAATCTGCCCGATTTCAGGTCCCATTTTTTTCAAGGAGACGCCGAGCGAGGTTACCCTTGATCTCTGTCAGGGCAAAGGTGAGCACGGTTGCGGTGCCCGGGGGAATGCGCAGAGCGTTGTTCTTCCCCCGTATGCCACCCAGCAGGAGTGTCATCGAGAGCCTCCCTGATCGCATACGGCGTCTCCAGTTTTCAGGCGTTCCACGGCGGTTTCGTCGCCATCGCCGAAGGGCCAGGGTATTCCAGGCGTGGGATTTTTCATGAGGATATGATCCGGCCATAGAAGAGGAGGTTTTTAAGGCTCCCAACCCCGATCCGGTACTGCCCGGCCTCGGCGGAGATCAGGAGCGCATCAGCCCCATAGGAGAGGGGTCCGGGCGCGATGGTCCGACAGGAACGACGTCCTGAAAGGACAGAGTTTGAGCACCGAAGGTGCGAGCACCAGAGCGGGAGAAACCCGAAGGGGTTCGACTCCGGCGTCATGGCCGGCCCCGCTCGACATTTATCGAATACTGGTGGTTCCGGGTCCGGCGGACGTTGATCTCCCGGACTGCCCGGCCATGGCGCCGGATCTCATCCGCGACCGCCCGCGGGACGAGGAAGAGCGGGACCGCGTCCGGCGTATCTTCCCCGCTCATCACGGGCACGCTCCCGGGACGGGCATCCTTATATCGCTCGAGTGCCGAGTACCATTGGCGGTCCGGTGCATCCTGGTGCTGTGAACATTTGGTTGTCCCTGGCTGCCGCCTCTCGTGGTTTTTCTCTGTTGCATGGTCGTTACCTCACGCACCGGGACGTTCCCGGACGCGTACATCACCCTCGGACACCGATGATTAAAAGGATACCTTACAGGCCCTGAATCGGGCGAAGGGCCGCATATAAACGTTACTTTATCGTATGAGAAAAGATTGTAGCGGCAGGTCCGGATCGCAGATTGACGGTAAGACTGAGGTTGGCGGCCTGTTCAGCCTTTCGCCGGGTCGTCGTGGGCGCACGCTGCAAAGACATCGCCGGGAGCGTAGCGGAGGAAGACCTCGTAGCCCTTCCCGGTCTGGAGGAGGTCGACGATCCCGGCGTCCGCGAGCCTTCGTAACCGGGCATGGTAGGTCGTCTTGCCGATGGCGAGGTAGTCCTGCGCCTCCTCAAAGACCGCCCCTGCCATCATATCGCCCCCGGCGAGCGACTGCTCCGCGAGCCGGTAGAGGAGGGTGCGTTCGCCGGAGGAGAGCGCAGCGGTCCGGGCGGCAAGCGCCGGCGACCGGACGGTGGCGACGACGTCGAGGACGTC
>NZ_DAOSET010000144.1:0-1259 GCF_035363275.1 Methanoculleus sp.
CGGGGATCGGGAGGCCGTAGAGGACGAAGCCGTTCTGGCCGTAGCGGTGGGTCGGCTGGTCGAGTTGTTCGGGGAGGTTGACGATATCGAGAGCCTCAAACGGACACTTCTTCACGCAGATGCCGCACCCGACACAGAGCTCCTCGGATATGACGACCTTCTGGTCTTCGCCGATGACGACGGTCTCGTCGCCGGTCCGGACACGCGGACAGTAGATGATGCACTCGGTGCCGCACTTTACGGGGTGACACCGATCACGGTGTACAACAGCAATACGCATGGGGAATCACAGAACAGTGGTGGTTAAGAGGATCGTCCAGGTCATGAACCAGAGCGCAAACGTCATGAAACTCTGATAAAACCAGTCTTTTTTGTTCAGCTCCATGTAGTCGATCCGGATGAGCATGAAGACGTGCTTCTGGAAGACGACGCCTGCCGCGAGAAGGAGCAGGCCGATGATGGCGTTTGGCTGGAGCCCGGTGACCGGGTCCGCGGTGCCGGAGAGGTAGAACGAGAGTCCTCCGGTCAGAATACCCATGAAGCAGGCTACAAGCGTCCGTTTTATTCGATTCCTGTGCTCGACCTGTTTCTCGGCACGTGTCCGCGGCCGTGTTTTATCAACCTCTGCGGCTACCGCATTCTCACTCATCTTGACACCAATGTTACGCCGTTCCTGGAAGGGGAGGTCGCCCCGGCACGGCGGCCCGGCGAAAAGAACGGGCCAGCGGCCACTTCCCGGATTGACGGAATTATTACATTATAGGGTGTTCTCCGGTTATAAAGATAGGTACCTCCGGCCCTGCGGAACCGGCGGCCCTGACCGATCAACGTGATCCGCAGCAGTCCTTCAGCGGGAGGAGGCGCAGTGAAGAGACGCCGGATAACCCGGGATCATTCGATCGTATACCGCAGGAGCGCCGCAACGCCGCCGAGGGCTGCGAGGCGCTCCCCGGGCTCGAACTCGGTGCTCAGCACCACGACCGATGCGTTGAGGCGCTCGGCCCGCTCGATGAGCATCGTTGTCCCTTCGTCCCGGAGCAGGGTGTCGGAGACGAGGACCGTCTCCGCCGCACCGTAGGCGATCGCCTTTTCGACCTCGTCGATACCGTAGGCGACAGCCCCTCCGGTAGCAACCCGGAGCAGGACCTCGTCCATCAGCCCGACTTCCCGGGCAAGGTGGAGGTCGCCGAGCAGCCGCTCGAGAATCCCCTGCCCGATCACCTCCTGCACGGCGCCCCGCCCGATACGCCGCGTCTCGA
>NZ_DAOSET010000145.1:0-1253 GCF_035363275.1 Methanoculleus sp.
CGGCGTCGGTCAGGCCCCGGGTCTTGATCTCGAACCACTGGTCGATCTTCTCCTGGGAGGTGAGGTTCTGGTCGATGTCGCGGGCCTCGTACTGGAGGTCCAGGACGACGCCGTCACGCACGGCCTCGTCGTATTTGTAGGTGTGGATGTAGGGGCCGAAGACCTCGATGCTCTTCTGTTTGTCCAGTTTGAGCAGGGGGGTGCCGGTGAACCCGATCAGCATCGCCCCGGGGAGGAGCATCTTCATCGCCCGGTGCAGTTTGCCGGACTGGGTGCGGTGGCATTCGTCGACGAAGACGAAGAACTCGCCTTTGGGGGAGAATCCTTTCGGCAGGTTGCGTTTGATCTCTTCGATATAGGTCTCGAGATCGGCGTCGCTGAGGTCGTCGCCGCGGCCGAACTTGTGGACGAGCGAGCAGACCAGCCATTCGGTGTCGGTGTTGAGGACGCGGACGAGGTCGGCGCCGCTCTTGGTGCGGTAGATGTCCTCGCTGACGCCGAGAAAGACCTTCTCGATCTGGTCGTCGAGTTCGGTGCGGTCGGTGACGAGCAGGACGCGGGCGGCCGGCACGTGTTCGCGGATCCATTTGGCGAGCCAGACCATGATCAGGCTCTTGCCGCTGCCCTGGGTGTGCCAGATGATCCCGCCCTCGCGCCGCTTCACGCGCTCCTGTGCCGCTTTGACCCCGAAGTACTGGTTGTGCCGGCAGGTCTTCTTGGTCCCGGCATCGAAGACGATGAAGTCGTGGACGATCTCAAGCAGGCGGTCTTTGCGGCAGAGCTGGAAGAGTTCGCGGAGGAGCGGGCTTTCTCCGGCGTCGGCCTCTTTCCAGCGCAGGTAGTACTTCTCGGGGGTCTCGATCACGCCGTAACGGAGCCCTTCGGTCTCGTTGCCGGCCATCACGAGCTGGACGGTGGAAAAGACGGGGCGGATGAAGATCTTCTTCTGGTTGTCGAGGTTCTGACGGACGCCCTCGGATACGGAGACGATCGACCGCTTGAGTTCGAGGACGCAGAGAGCGATGCCGTTGACATAGAGCACGATGTCGGGGCGTTTGCTGTTCTCGCCGGCGATGGTGACCTCTTCGGCGACGGCGAAGTCGTTCTTCTCCGGGCGGTCCCAGTCGATGAGCCAGACGGTGATGTGCTGCTCGCCGATGTCGGGCCGGACCTTCACGCCGTAGCGGAGCAGCCCGTAGACCTCGCGGTTGGCGTCGTAGAGGCTCTTGTTCCCGCCGACCGCCTTCGCTTTG
>NZ_DAOSET010000146.1:0-1196 GCF_035363275.1 Methanoculleus sp.
TCCGCCTGATCGCCAGGCACCCACCCTTCAGTGATAAAGGTCTCCTCTGTGGTAGCAAACCGCAACGGGGCTTCCGCCCGCTCTACATCAGCCGTGAGTAGTTCATCGCATGCTACCAGGAGATCGGTGTGCCTCTCCCGGACCCCCGCTATCTTCTCATTGACCGCGGCAATCTCGGTATTTGCCTGCCGGGTCTCGTCGATATGAGCCGCCAGGCGATCAGCCGGCGCCCCGGTCTCCTCCGGGATGGGGATCACCTGGAACCCGGCATCGAGAAGGGTTCGCTCGACCTCTTCACGGTGCTCGTTTGCCACCACGACGACGATCATGTTGCCGTCCACCTTATCGGAAAAATATTTCTCGTGGGGGACGTCGATGGACACATCGTGCATGATATGCCCGGTAAAGACGGTAAACCGCGTATACCCGCGGTAGAGTTCCAGATCCAGGGGGACCGCAGCAAACGGTTCCAGTTCTCTTGCGCGTTGCTCGTGCTCCTTCTGCCGCGCCTCCAGCTTCGAGCGTGTTGCGACGAGGTCTTCTACCTCCTTCTGGATGGAGGGAAGATCCGTCTCTATCATCGCCCTGACCTTCGATGCGGGGAGCTTTGTTCTGATTTCTACGTTATCCGGGTCTATCCCGCACGCATTCTCGATCGCTCTGACCTTGATGAGCGCCGAAGCCGCATCGCTCGCCCCGGGAAGCGGGTGGCCGATCGAGAGCGCTTCAGCGGACTCGCTCTCCGGCACGAAGTCTTCGATGTGATAGACGTTGTGACGGTAGAGCTCGCTGATGATGGTCTCGATCTCACCCTTCGGGGTCGCGATGAGCAGCCGGCGCATCTGTTCAGGCCGTAACATGCAGTTGCTCCTTAAACCGTGCAACAATCAAGTCTACAGCTCTTGCAAGGTTCTTGTTCCCCGCTGCCTTCAGCTGTTCTGCGCGCGCTTCACCCTCCTTAACAATCTCTGCATATCTGCTCTGCGCCTGGGCCCGTGCCTCGGCAAGGCGTTGATTCCTGTACTCCGCGGCATCGTTCTGTGCCTTCAGGACCAGGTTGTCAGCCTCCATCTCGGCATCCGAGAGGCTCTTCTTCCTCTCAGCCTGCGCATCACGGATCATTGCCTGATACTCTTCTTCAGTTTCCCTGATGCTTTTCAGGACATCGGTCTTCATCAAACCCTCCTTCTCACGGC
>NZ_DAOSET010000147.1:0-1158 GCF_035363275.1 Methanoculleus sp.
CGCTGATGCCGATACCGACGGTGGCGCTGATGCCGATACTGACGATGACGCTGAGGAGCCGATGCCGACCCTGGAACGGGAGGCCCCTCCGCGACCGGGCGCGACGATGGCAAAATCTCATCAGTGGCACGACCGTCCGCTGGCCCTGAGCGACCACCAGCTCGTCAGCCCCATCAGACCGTCTCTCACCCCCGGGGCGAATGAGACCGTGGCACCGCCTGCAGTCGTTGAGCCGCGCGACGGCCTGTTCGTCAAAGGGGTCGGGCTGATCCTCGACCAGACCCCGGAAGACGTCGCCCTCACCCGGAGCGGGGTGGAGATCGCGAACCTCGAATGGCTGCTCGACCCTGCCATGCGCCTTGCCGGCCGACACCCGCGGGCGGTCTTCGAGGGGGAGACGTTCACCGTCACCGTGACGATCGAGGCCCGGAACCTGACGGCGACGGGGACGAGCCCGGCCTATGTCGTCCTGGTGCCCCCCCCGGGCGAGACCGGGGTCTACGAGATCACGCGGACCCGCGAGCCCCCGAGCCTCCGGGACGGAGAACGCGGCGTCTGGGAGTTCTCGGTCGCCACCCGGACCGGGAGACTGACGGTTGTAAACCTCACCCTCCCCGAGGAGCGGCTGGTCACGAACCTGACGTCGAACCCGGACCTCTTTGCCTTCCGGGCATACGCCCTCGTCGGCAACCAGGAGGTCCCTTCTTCGGGCATTTCCGACCCGGTGCTCTCAATCCGGCCTGACGGGGATACGGGCGTTGCGGAGGCATCTCTTCCTGAACTCTACACGCTGGCCGGGATCGAGGCCTCGGATCTCCGGCCGTCGGAGACGATGGCCGGGGCGTGGGAGCGGGGCGTCGGCCACGAGACGATCGTCGCCGGAGCGGTCGGGCACCTTGAGGCCCTGCGCGGTCTTGGAAAGGAGGAGGTGGCGGCCTTCTATGCCGTGGAAGGGGGAACCGGGACGGAGGAGCCGGCCGCGTCCCCGTCGTCGCCGCTTGACTGGCTTCTCCAACTCTTCAGCGGGCTATTTGGATCTTGAGCACCGGAGGTTCGGGTCCCTCACCCTTCGCACCTGACGGTGCTCGAACTCCGCTCTTTCAGAGCGTCGCCACTCGCACCTGACGGTGCTCGAACTCCGCTCTTTCAGAGCGTCGC
>NZ_DAOSET010000148.1:0-1095 GCF_035363275.1 Methanoculleus sp.
TACACCGTTACCCTTACCGACGACCAGCGTTCGTTCCTCGAAGGCCTCATCCGCCGCGGCAAATCATCCGCGTCCACGATCCGGCATGCCTACATCTTGCTCCATGCCGACAAACCCGATCCCGAGGTTGCCGAGCTTGTCCGGTGCCACCCCCTCTCCGTGTTCAACGTCCGCAAAACGTTTGTCACACAGGGACTTGATGCAGCACTCCACCGAAAACTGCGTGATGAACCGGCAACTCCCCGGAAACTGGATGGCGCCGGCGAAGCCCGGCTCATCCAGATTGCCTGCAGCAAACCGCCGGAAGGTCGATCTCGCTGGACGTTACAGTTACTTGCCGATCGCCTCGTAGAACTGCAGGTCGTTGACACCATCTCGATCAAGACCGTCGAGCGGACGCTAAAAAAACGCGCTCCAGCCACATACCAAAAAGCAATGGGTTATTCCCCCCGCCGAAAACGGGAACTTCGTCGCCGCGATGGAAGACGTGCTGGAGGTCTACCAGAGACCGTATGATCCGGCACACCCGGTCATCTGCATGGATGAACAGCCAATCCAGCTGCATGCCGAGGTGCGGGAACCGATCCCGGCCCAACCGGGTCATCCCGAGAGACAGGACTACGAATACCGCAGGAACGGTGTTGTCTGCGGGTTCATGTTCACCGAGCCACTGGGACAGTGGCGCCGGGTAACAATAGCTGAAACGCGAACCAAGAAGGATTGGGCGCATCAGGTACAACATCTTCTCGAACAGGACTATCCCGACGCGGAGACAGTGATCCTGGTCTGTGACAACCTCAATACGCATGTCCCGGGAGCGCTCTACGAAACGTTCCCGCCCGAAAAAGCAAGAAACCTGTTGAGCCGGCTGGAGATCCATTACACCCCAAAACACGGCAGCTGGCTCAACATCGCTGAGATTGAACTCAGTGCCCTGACCTGTCAGTGCCTGAACCGGAGAATCCCGACCATCAAAGCACTCCGGGCAGAGACGGCAACCTGGAACCGAAGCCGAAATCAGGCCCAAAAAGGCGTGGATTGGCAGTTCACCACAACCGATGCGAGGAGGAAACTCAAGCGGCTCTACCCGATGAT
>NZ_DAOSET010000149.1:0-1020 GCF_035363275.1 Methanoculleus sp.
TCGGAGAGACCCGTCGATCGTGAGTTCAAATCTCACCGACCCCACATTCTTATGATCTTTTGCCGATACCGCAGGGTATTTTCTTCGTGATATCTCAGGTTAAGACCAGGAGGTCCCCGGCAGCCGTCACCGTTCATTCCGTCTTCTTCTCCTCCTCGGCGGCCGCTGCCCGGCGTCGGTCGGTCTCGCGGTAGGTGAGCGCCGATATGTCGCCGTCGCTCTCGATGTAGGCGATCCGGACCTCTTCGATACCGCCGATACCCCGTGCCCTGAGCCGCTCGACGAGGTCGTCATACGTCATCAGCTCCCGCCGGAGACTTTTTTCGATGACTTTCCCGTCCTCGATCACCTTCAGGGCTCCCGGCGAGACGATATTGCGGATCCGCTGGCTCTTGTACTGGCCGATGGAGACGAGAACGCTCAGGAGAAGAAGCGTCGAGGCGCTGACGAGCCCCGCAAGGAGAGAGTCGTCGCCTGCGGTGAGCGCCTCCGCGATGCTCTCGGATATGATCAGCAGGAGGATGAGGTCGAACGGCGTCAGCTGCCCGAACTCGTGCCTGCCGATGAGCCGCATGGCGAGCAGGAGGAAGAAGTAGATCACGGCCGCCCGGAAGACGAGCTCGAAGAGCGGTGTCTGGAGGACAAAGAGGTCCGACATGCTCGGCGTGAGAGCACAGGGATGGATTATACCTTTCGTCACCCGCAGATGCTCACTCCCGGGCAGGGGGCGCACCAGCCCGCCCTTCTCCAGAACGTTCCGTCCTTCTATTCTCGCCTCCTCGCAAAATGCCCGCTTACCGGGCGGGATCGGGAGGGGAACCGGGAGGTCTTTAATAGCTGTCTCACCAATATTCCTGCACTATCTGAGGGCATCCACATGTATCTCATCGGTGAAGCACTGGTTGGAGATGGCGCAGAACTTGCGCACATCGATCTGTTAATAGGAAACAAAGAGGGCGCCGTAGGGCAGGCGTTCGCGAACTCTCTCTCGCAGCTCTCCAAGGGCCACACCCCGCTCCT
>NZ_DAOSET010000150.1:0-1014 GCF_035363275.1 Methanoculleus sp.
GAGGCCGACGGGCCGGTGTGGTCGGTCTTCCACCCTTACGAGGTCAACTTCTGGCCGTATACCCGGACTGAGGTCCATGCGATCCTCAGCGACCGGGTGCAACAGGGCCTCTACCCCGGGGCGATGCCGACAGGGATCCTTGACCTCGTATCGAGGTTGACCGCCGATGCCCGGGATATACGGGTGGGGATCGATCTGATCCGTACAGCGGTTGCGCGGACGGAGGCGGACGGCCGCCGCCGTGTCACCCGCGAGGATGTCATGTGCGTGGCCTCGGGGGTGAATTCGCCGGTGCTTGCCGCCCGCACCGCCGCTCTCTCTCCCGGTGAGCGTTCCTTCCTCTATCACCTTGCAGAGCGATCGCTTGCCGGGGATGACATGATGGCCGGCGCGGTCTATGAGGAGATGCAGGACTACGTCGCCGCCGGGAAGACAACTTACCATAACCGGCTGCAGAGGCTCGCCGATGCCGGGATCATCGACCTCCTCTCGACCGGGAAGGGCCATGAGGTTCTCCTCCGCTATCCCCCGGGCGAGATCTTCGCAGCCTGTGCAGGGGATCTCGTGCCGCCAAAATAGGGTGAACAGACCGATGACCTGAATATTCCTTCTGATCACTGATCAGGAGCAGATTTCTCTCTATTTTATTTTTTGATAAAGAAAGGATTATATGGACATGATCCTGTATTCAGGGCTCCCGGACTCACCCTTTTAACAAACGGCATCCGATAATGGTGTATGCGCCGGACCAGATTCCGGTGCAGAGGAGAGACAAAAAAATGCAACCAGAACGAGATGGCAGCCTGGATCGGAAACGCCGCCAAGCACTCCACCCGACTGCCGGAGGTACATCATCCCCGGAGGGGATAAATGTCACCCCGATACCGCTCTACCTGATCCCGCACGCTGTGGCAGATGAGATCCGCCGGTACGGCTTGAGGGTGCGGGTGATCCACGTTCATCGGACGCGAAACCACCAGTACATCATCAAGGTCGAGTGCGCATGATGCCGGA